>JAWVYP010000086.1:0-10367 GCA_033722655.1 Akkermansiaceae bacterium
GCAGGGCTTCGATGGATCCTTTTCCAACTACCTTGTGGCAGCGCACGCTCGGGGACATACAAAGCTTGGGTGAGGAACGATCCCAAGTTTGTGTGTCCCCTGCACAGGCCTAAGACCGTCCACTTGTCGATGTGACTCAACCCTTCGGCCAATCCTCCAGCGTCTCCGCGAGGATGCGCTGGATTTTTTTGCGGGTGCTGGCGGAGAGTTGCGGATGGTTCTCCGGGCTGGGCTCGGTAGTCAGCACCTCGTGCATCTGGCGGATGACCTCCTGGCGCAAGGGCTTGGGTAGGTGGTCGAAGGCCTCGGAATAGACCATGGTGGAGCAGGGGTATTTGAAGATTCGCTCGTAGAGGCGGAAGTCAGCCAAGGAGCGGCCGTCAGAGGATTTGGGGAAGCGTTTGAGGTAGGCGCGCTGGAAGGCGACGCTGCCCTCGATGCCATCGGGTCCGAGTGGGGCTTCGTCCTTGAAGAAGAGCAGGTCGACGATGGGCCGGGCGGCGTGTTTCAGGTGCTCACGACTGGTGGCGTCCGTCGCACGGGCATTCGCATCCAAGGTCTTGCGCAGCCACAGAAAGCGTTGGAATTGAAAGGAGGCGGACTGCAGTTGGTTGAGCACGGCCGTCTGATGTTCCAAGACCATGAGGGCGACGATGTCGCTGGTGGGTTGCAGGTAGCGCTCGACGTCGATCTGGCCTTCCAGAGTTTTGAACTGGGGTGGACGGCCGGGTTCGTTGGGATCGAGGTTCTCATCGAATTGGCGATTGTCAAGGTGGGGCAGCGAACTCTTGCCGGTGACGTAGTAGCCGCCCCAGCGCTCGGGGATGGGGCTGTCGTGATGGGTCAGGAAGCTGCCGTGCTCGAGCATGGGGAAACCGGTCTCGTCGGGATAGACCGAGCGCACCAGCACGCCCGGCACGTTCTCGGTGCGAGCGGTGCCGTGACAGGAAAAGCATTCGCTGTTCTCGCGAGTGATCTGCACCTTCTTGAGGCCGGGGCCGTTGGTGATGAGGTAGAAGACGGGACCCAGTTGGGGATCGTGACTGATGACCTCGATGTCGCCGCCGGGCACATAGCCGACGTAGGCGTTTTCACTGAAGTAAATGGCGCGTGGAGTGATGGGTGAGATGAGATCGTTTTGTTTGCTGGTCTTGGAGAAAACCAGGATTTGGGACTCCTCATCAATTTGGAGCGTCTTGAGCACGAAGCGCAGGCGACCCAGCGGGTTGGTGTCCGGAATCGCCGAAGGATCCTGCGCGAGTCGCTTGGCCAATTTGGCGATGGGGTCCTTGGCCTCCTGCTGGGAGTAACGCAGCGGTGGCAACTCCCAGGAATCCTCACCCGCCATGACCAGAGAAGTCAGGCCGGCCAAGCAGGCAGTCAGAAGGCGGAGGTGGGAAATCATCGGGACGCTTCGGATTCTAGGGCATCAACCCATGAGCACTACGCATGATTTGCTTGGAATCCGTCAAATCGGACCAGTGGGGATTGTTTCTCCGGGCAGGTGCTTGCGGGACACGCAACTTTGGCTGCGCCAAAGAATTGCATGTCCCCGGGTGTCGGGAGCGGAATCTAATCGAGATTCATGACTGCGAAACAACGCAGCCGAAGAGCAAAAGGGCCGGATTTCTCCCGCTTTGGCGAGCTTGCGAGCGTCATGTTGAGAAGCCAAAAAATTCTTCGTCCGTTCGTGGATTGAATCAGCGTTTCCCTAGCTTAGGCCATGGAGCCGGAAAGACGACGCATCCCTTGCGGTGAAATGTTCAGATGGGCCATTTTTCCTCGGGTCTGGATGGGGCCCCGGAAATGATGCCGCAATTCATTCCATGTGGCTTGCCAAGTCGACGGCGTGGCGGCGGATGTCCTTCCAGACGTCACCATGCTCGCGAAGGTGGTCCTCGATATGTTTGAGGGTCAGCTCACGCGGGCCGGTGCCCTTGGCGAGCGCCTGCTCCCAGCTGACCGGACAGGCTACCGCAGCCTCGGCCACGGCACGCGGGGAGTAGGGAGCCACCGAGGTCTGGCCGCGCGCATTGCGGTTGATGTCGAGAAACACCCGGCCCCGGCGCTTGTCCTTGCGTTGCTCCGTGGTTAGTTCGTCAGCGTGCTCCTCGGCCAGGGCCTTCGTCAGTTTGCCTGCGTATTCACGCACCTGATCGAAGGGAGTGCTGCCATCCAGAGGCACGACCACATGAATGCCGGAAGAGCCGGTGAGCATGATGTGAGCGGGTAGATCCCGGGCCTCCAAGGCCTCGCGAGTCCACTTTGCAGCTTGCTGGACGGCCGCGAAATCATCGCCGGGTGGGTCGAGGTCGATCACGAGTTCAAGCGGATGATCCGGCGCGTCGGCGGTGGCCAGCGAGCGGTGAATGGCGAGACAGGCCTGGTCGGCCAGATAAGCGAGGGTGGCCTTGTTTTCCGCCAGGGTGTGGGTGACGGAACCGTCCTGTGTTTCAAGGGTGGCGGTGCGGATCCAGTCGGGAAAATGATCTGGGGTGTTTTTCTGGATGAAACCATCTTGGTCCACACCATCGGGCAGGCGCTGGAAGGAAAGCGGCCGGCCTTTGAGGTGGGGCAGGATGGTGTCGGAAATGTTGCAGAAGTATTCAATCAGGTCGCCTTTTCTCAGGTCGGCATCGGGAAAGAGCGTCTTGTCCCAGGAAGAGGCTTCCACGGTGTACTTGCCAAATTGCAATGTCCGCTCCTGATCACTCATGGGGATTCGCGGGTGACGTCTTCGGGATTCTTGTCGCGGCGCAGGCCCTTGAAGCGCGGGTGGCGCAGACGGCCATCGTCGGTCCATTCGGTAAAGCCGATCTCGCAAACCAGTTCTGGACGGACGAAGTGGACCCCATCATCGGGAGCGTCGCCGCGGTCAAAAGGCGAGGTCATGCGCTCCAAGCGGTCCATGCGCTCGCGCAAGGAACGCAGCAGTTCGTCGTCGTAGCCGGTGCCGACCTTGCCGGCATAGACGAATTCATCGCCATCATAAACGCCGATTAGCAGCGCGCCAAAGCCCTCCCGATCGCCCTCGGGATCAGTGAAACCACCGATGACGAATTCCTGGCCGCGGCCGCATTTGAATTTCAGCCATTTCGACGAGCGGCCATGAACGTAGGTCGAGTCGGCTTCCTTGGCCATGATGCCCTCCCAGCCCTTGTCATGAGCTTGCTGATAGTAGTCCTCGCCGTTGCGGACACGATGCGAAGAATAGCGGATGCGGTGGTTGAACTCGAGGGTGTCGCGCAGCACCTGCTTGCGCTTGAGCAGCGGAACCTCGGAGAGATCCTGCTTGCCGTGGTGGAAAAGGTCAAAGACGTAGCAATACACGGCGACCGATGACTTGCGGGCCTCTTCCGGATCCTGAATGCCGATGCGGTCCTGCAAGCGTGAGAAACTGGTGACCTTTCCCTTGAATGCAACGATTTCGCCGTCGATGACCATGTCGGAAAGATCCTGATCGCGGAAGGCCTCATGCAGTTCCGGATAGGAATCGTTGAGGGATTCACCGTTGCGCGAGCGGAGGGTGACCTCACCATCGCGCACGAGGATCAGACAGCGCTCACCGTCAAACTTGCGCTCGTAGATCCAGCCTTTTTCAAAGAAAGGGTCATGGCAAAGCTTGGCGAGCATGCAGGACGGTTTGACCGGCGGCTTGCCGGCCGACTTGGCTTCTTTGAACTGTGCCGGGGATTCAGTCATCCTCGGCGCTAACGGGTTCTTCCTCGTCGTGGATTTCCTTGAGCGAGCGACCGCTTTCGACCGAATCGGGTTCAGTGCTCACCGGGTTGCGGCGGGCATCCGCCTCGTCGTCATCCATCTTGATGAACAGCCACTGGGGCTTGTCCTCGTCCTCGCGGAAGCGGGTGAGAACGTAGCCTCCCATGAGCTTTTCACCATGAAGGTAGACTTCAATGTGACCTTCCTTGTGGGCTTTCTTCATGCCCATGCCATCCTTCTTGTCGGCCATGAGGTTGTCGTAGTCGCCGCGGTCCCAGATGAGCATGGTGCCGCCGCCGTATTCGTCTTCATGGATGCGGCCTTCGAAGTCTTTGGCCTCCATGTCGTGGTCGTCGACCTCGATGGCGAGCCGCTTCTCGGAGGGGTCGGTTGAGGGCCCCTTGGGGATGGCCCACGACTTCAGCACGCCATCCACTTCCAAGCGCAGGTCGTAATGGAGCTGCGAGGCGTCGTGCTTCTGGATGACGAATTGTCGCTTACGTTTCGACACGTTTCCCCTCCCACTTGTTGGTGACGGCCTTGGAGTCGGATCCGAGCGTCAGTAGGGAAATGCCGGAGAACAGCAGCTTGATGCCGACCAACAGGCCAACGGCCCAAGCAGCGGTGCTTGGCAGGCCGAAGAGCAGCAGCAGGGCGACCACTACTCCAGCGATTCCGCTGATGAGCAGCCAGCCTTTCGCGGAGCCTTGGGCGTTGCTGGAGCCAGCGGCGATTTCGGCAAACCCCTGCAGGAGGAAGAGCACAGCGAGCACGATGGTCAGGCTGATCATGCCTCCGGCGGGGTTGAACAGGAAGAGGAGGCCAGCGATGGCGCTCAAGAGACCGAGAATCACCGCGGCAGCAGAGCCGCTGATCCCGCTGAGCTGGAAGCCGCGGATCATGGTGACAAGGCCTCCGACCAGCAGAATGGCGCCGACCAGCAGCTCAATGGCAAGGGTGAATGCATTGGGCAGCAGGATGGCAGCAGCACCGAGCAGGATCAGGATGATGCCTTCGGTCTTGAGAACACTTCCTCGACGGTTATGGGTGCGTTCTTGAGTGTCCATAAGACACGTTAGGGCTGATCAGTTTGCTGTCAAAAAATGATCCAAGCGGCAGGCCACATGAATAAACATCATGGGCATTCGCTCATGCTTGCGCGTGGGCAGAACTTTGCTTCATTTAGATCCTGTTTCCCAACCATCGACAACCATGAGCACCAAACGCATCCTCGCCTTCAGTGGCAGCCTCCGCCAGGAATCCTACAACCACAAGCTGTTGACCATTGCCGTTGACGGGGCCCGCCAGGCGGGTGCCGAGGTCACCCTGATCCGTCTCAAGGCCTATCCGCTGCCGATCTTTGACCAGGATCTTGAGGATGCCGAGGGCATGCCCGAGGCCGGTGCGAAGCTCAAGAAGCTTTTCGATGAGCACGATGCCTTCCTCATCGCCTCGCCCGAATACAACGGGGGCATGAGCGCCGCGCTAAAGAATGCCATCGATTGGGTGTCGCGCGCGACCGAAGAGGATGAACCGCCGCTCAAGGTGCTCGCCAACAAGACGGCCGCCATTCTCGCCGCTTCTCCCGGTGGTTATGGGGGCAGCCGCGGACTCGAGTTGCTGCGCAAGCAGTTGGAGAATATCCGCATCGAGGTGCTCGAAAACCAGATCACCGTGCCCAAGGTGGACGAGGTGATGGAGGACGACGGCAGTCTCAAGGATGAGGATCTCAAGGCCAAGGTGCTGGCCTTGGGTGCCGAACTGGCAAAACGCTGATGGTGCTCACTTGCCGTCTTGTGTGCCTTTGGCAAAGGGCAGGCAAAGCAGCAGGAAGAGGCCGAAGGCGATGGGCCACATCGCCATCAGATACCAGGGCCAGGGACCGAGGTGGTCCAGCAGGCTGGCGCTGTGCGGCTTGTGCATGGTGAAGCCGAAGTTGCTACCGAGCAGGGCGTTGCAGCCCAGGGAGACCAGTTGGTAGAGAATGCCAAAGAGCAGGGCGTCCAGCGGGGTGCGCCACAGCGGGCGCTTGGGTCGCCAGCCATCGACCAGTGGCAGGTAGAGCGCGGCGGCGACGATGGCGAAGTGCTGAATGAAGAAGGTGATATGGGGCCAGGAGGGGTGGCCGACGCCGAGTGCCGGCGTGATCAGGGCCTGAACCGTCGCGGCCAGTCCCCAACAGTAGGTGAGGGCGCAGAGCAGGCGGTGGCGGGTCAGCAGGGCAAAGCCGGCGATGATGGCCGACAAGTCGCAAAGGTGCAGTGGCAGCAGATTGTCGATGTGCACTGGCTTGTCCAGGGAAAGCCACGCCGCTTGGCTGTAGCCGTAGGCTGCGAGGTTGAGAAAGGCGAGAATGCCCGTGGTGATGAGGCGCCAGCGTTCATTTCGGCGGCCCAGTAGAATCACCAGCACGGTGAACACCACACCGATGGCGAGAGGGGCCAGGTGTTCGGCGGTGAAGGGGGTGAAGGGGTTCATGAGTGAGCAGTCATTAAGGTCTCTTATTAATGATGAGTTCGGTGCTTGCGCATCATGGAGGTGCCATGTCTGAGAAGTGTGTCTTGGCGCGGACCATGATAACTGCTGGCCGCTGACTAATTTGGCCGGATTTCGGCCATGCAGGGTTCAGTGGTCAGAAACGCTTCGGCGACAGTCTGAACATCATCCGCCGTCACCCCCAGCACCCTCTCCTTCCACTCCTCACGGCTGGGGACGTGGCCGAAGTCCATCACGCCTTCGCCAGCCCAACTCGCGTGGCTGGTGGTGCTCTCAAAGGAGAACTTGCTCTGCGAGACGCTCAGGCGCTTGGCGCGTTCCAGTTCGTCGGCATTGGGGCCCTGTTTGGCGAGCTCGGCGATTTCGGCGAGGATGCAATCGATGGCTTCCGCACGTCCTGCGGGGTCGAGGCCAGCGACGACTTCGAAGCAGCCGGTTTCCTCATAGAAGGAGGTGTCACTGTGGATCTGGTAGCAGAGGCCGCGCTCCTCGCGCAGCTGGAGGAATAAGCGCGAGCTGGAGGCCTCGCCGAGCAACTGGCTGAGCAGGCGCAGGGCGTGGCGTTGCTCGTCGTGGCGGCCCGGCGCGTGCCAGGCCAGCGCAAGTTGGAGTTGGTCGGTATGGCGTTCCTCAATTACGTGATTGGGCTTCGCGTTCTGGCGGTCAAAGGCCTGTGGCTTATTTGCCTTGTGGAAGCGATCCGGTAGATGATGACCAAAAGCCTTTTCGACTTCTTCGAGGCCAAAGGGGCCGGCGGCGGCAATCACCAGATCCTTGCGCAGGTGATGGCGCTGACTGAAGGCGAGCAGGGTCTTGCGCTCAATGTTGCGGATGGACTCCTCGGTGCCGGTGATGGGCCTGCCCAGTGGGTGGTCGCCCCACAGGGCTTGTGAGGTGAGGTCGCCGATGTGGTCGGTGGGCGACTCACGGTACATCACGATCTCCTCGCCAATGACCTCGCGCTCAAGTTCCACCTCGCGTTCGGGATAGGTCGATTGCCAGACCATGTCGGAGAGGATCTCGGCGAGCAGCGGCAGCAGTTCGGCTTCGCCGCGGCCCTCGTAGGTGATCTGGTCTTCGGAGGTGCAGGCGTTGAGTTGACCGCCGAGGCTCTCGATGGCTTCGCTGAGCTCGCGGGCACTTCGGGTCAGCGTGCCCTTGAAGGCCATGTGCTCGACGAAGTGGGCGAGGCCGGCGTGTTGGGCGGCATCGTCGCGGCTGCCAGCCGGAATGTGGATGCTCAGCGAGGCGCATTCGGCATCGGGCAGGGTGGCCACGGCGAGACGCGGTCCGCCCGGCAGGCGTTTCCAATCGTAGATCGCGCGGCTCATTCATGCAGGCTTGAGCATGGCCTTGGCCAGCGCAAGATCAGAAGGAGTGGTGATCTTGATATTGGAGCCGGTGGGCTCAAGGAATTTGACCCGCCCGCCGATAGTCTGCAGGGCGGAGACTTCATCGGTGCAGTTGACACCGGCACTGCGCGCATTGAGGGCGGCCTTCTGGATGTCCTGGAGTTGGAAGACCTGCGGGGTTTCCATGCACCACAGGCGGTCGCGGTCGACGCGCTTGGTGGAGAAGCCGTCTTCGTCCGAACGCATCATGGTTTCGGTGGCGGGCTTGGCGAGGGTGGCCGCGCCATACTCCTTGGCCGCCTCGATGCAGCGCTCGATGTCGGCAGGGGAGACCAGAGGGCGCGCGCCGTCGTGGATGGCTACCCATTCCACGCTGTCATCCAGTGCTTGCAGACCGGCATTGACCGAGTCGTGACGGGTCACACCTCCATCGACGCGGCGAAGCTTCTCACCCTCGAGATGAAGTTGTTCCCAGCGCTCCTGAGGGCACACTACCACGATGGACTCGATGCCCTCTGCGGCCTGGAAGGCCTCGATGCAGTGGCGAAGGACAGGTTTGCCGTCGAGATCGGCAAGCAACTTGTCGAAGCCCATGCGTTGGCTCGATCCGGAGGCGACAATGATGGCGGCGGTCAAAGTAAGAATTCAGATTTAAGATTGAAGATTTCAGTAAGTAGAAACGAAGCACAAAGCACCAAGCACAGGCGGCAGAGCCGCCTACCGGCTCAAATCCCGCTGATACATCAGCTTGAAGCCGCTCTGGTGGAGGATGGCGACGGCGAACTCGTAGTCTTCCACATGCATGGCCAGCATGGACTGTCCCTCGGGACAGGGGAGCAGGGCGTAGGCAAAGTCGATGTTGGTTTCGGCCACCATCAGGGTGTCGAGGCATTGCAGCAGTTCCGTGGCGGATTCCCTGAAGGCAATCACCACGATGTCGTTGATTGCGTGAGCGAAACCGCGCTCGATGAAAAGGGTTTCGGTGGATTCGGGATCGGAGACCACCAGGCGAGCGACGGTGGCATCGCGGGAGTCCTGGACGCTGAGCCCGAGCACTTCGATATTTTGGCCGCGCAACAGTTTGACCATGGCGGCGAGCGCGCCAACGCGGTTGGGCAGCATGACCGAGAATTGGCGAACCGGCTCGCCGTGGTCCACCAGGCTGCCGGTTTCGAGATCGATGTCAGATTCCATGGTTTAGAGGGCCTCGGTGCGAGGCGGGTGTGCATTGCACGGGCAGATACTACCATGAAGCGTGAATGGGAGACAAGAGGGGAAAAGGCGGCCCCGTCATGGGTGGATGAGTCATGGGTCATGGGGTTTGTGAGCGGGGATCCCCATGACTCATGACCCGTGACCCATGACAGCCACATCTGCTCTTGCCTCTTCCCACGTCATCATGATCCTCTCCGGCTGTGCCCACCTTCACCAATATTTCGACCTACTGCTTTGCTGAGCTCGATGGCCTCAAGGAGCTGCGCGCCGAGCTGTTGGAAACGTGCAAAGGGTGGGACTTGAAGGGGACCATTTTGCTCAGTCAGGAGGGGATCAACCTCTTTGTGGCTGGCTCCGGTGAATCCATCCAAGCCCTGCTGGATCGACTGCGAGCCATACCGGGGCTGGAAGGGCTCACTCCCAAGATCAGCTACAGCGACCACCAGCCCTTCAACCGCATGTTGGTGCGCCTGAAAAAGGAGATCATCTCATTCGGTGTCGAAGGCGTGAAGCCGGGCGAATACACTTCTCCCAAGCTGCCGCCCAAGGAGCTCAAAAAGTGGCTCGATGAGGGCAAGCCGGTCACCCTCCTCGACACCCGCAACGACTACGAGGTCAAGTTGGGAACCTTCAAGGGAGCCATCGATCCGGACATCAAGACCTTCCGTGCCTTTCCCAATGCCGTGCGTGAGTTGCCCGAGGAGCTCAAGGAGCAACCGGTGGTGATGTTCTGCACCGGTGGCATCCGTTGTGAGAAGGCCGGGCCCTTCATGGAGATGGAAGGCTTCAAGGAAATCTATCAACTCGAAGGAGGAATTCTCAAATACTTCGAGGAATGCGGAGGCGATCACTACGAGGGCGATTGCTTTGTCTTCGACCAACGGGTTGGAGTGGATCCCGCACTCTCGGAAACACCTCACGCCGTCTGCTTCAATTGCCAAGCGCCACTGGATCAGGAGGACCAGGCCGACCCTCGCTTCGTGGCGGGAGAGAGTTGTCCTCACTGCCACGTGAGCGACGAAAGCCTGGTGGCGGAGCGGGTGGCCCAGCGTCAGCAACGGCTCGAGGAAGCCTGCCATCCCTTGCCGGGATCAAGGCCTCAGGAAAACCGCAGGCCATTTAGCATCAAGCAGTTGCATGACAAGTGCAAGCTGATCGATGTGCTTGCCGAAGTCTTTCCGCACATTCCACGCGAGGAGTGGCAGCAGCGCTGTGACGCGGGACGTTTTGTCAGTTACCGCGGTGAGACTCGTGGAGCCGAGCACGTGGTGCGTGCGGGTGAGCGGGTGCTGCAAATCTTTCCACCCGAAGTGGAGCCAGAGGTCTCAGCGGACATCCGCATCGTGCACGAGGACGAAGCGGTCGTGGTCCTGCACAAGCCCGCACCTCTGCCCATGCATCCCAGTGGGCGCTTTCATCGCAACACGCTGCAGTATCTGATGAACCAGGCCTACACCCCGCCGCAGGTCGTGCGCATCGTGCATCGTTTGGATGCCAACACGAGTGGCCTGGTGGTGATGGCTCGCACCCGCCACTTCGCCAAGGTGCTGCAGCGCGAGTTCATCGAGGGTCGGGTGGAGAAGA
>JAWVYP010000087.1:0-10367 GCA_033722655.1 Akkermansiaceae bacterium
CATCGATGGCGATGGCGAGGCAGCGTTGGCTCTTCCATTCAATGGCGGCGGTGCGGACTTTCGGGAACTGCTCGCGCAGTGCGCACTCGATGGCGAAGGGATAAGCCAAGGCGTGATCGGGCAGCTCTGCAGGTGCGATGTGATTGGGCAATTTGGCCGAGCAGCGACCCAGCATCCAGACGCGGCCTTGGGTGTCGATCCAGCCTGCGTCTCCGGTGCGATGCCAAACCTCGTCCTCGACCTGAATCTTGCTTTCCTCGTCGCCCATGCCTTCGAGATAGCCCTTCAGGACGTGGTCGCCCGCAACGACGATTTCACCGACCTGGCCCTGGCGCGTCCCCATGGCATCGAACTCGCCAGCGCTGAGTGGCCCGATGGGCTGGCCGGACTGATCCTCGATGACGCGCAGTTCAATCTGCTCGACCGGCTTGCCGGAACAGAGGCCGCCGCCCTTGGCGGTGATGGCGCGGGTCGCCTCGTCCCAAGCCTCGGCTGCGAAGTGGGCGATGGGTTCGGCTTCGGTGGAGCCATAGACCGATTCGATGCGCGCCTTGGGCAAGGCCTCCTGCAGGCGCTTGAGCAGATCGGGAAAGACGGGCGCACCTCCGGTAAAGATCTGCTCAAAGGCCGGCATGCCCAGCGAGAAGCGCAGCAAGCCTTCAAAGAAGGCGGGCGAGGCCGCGCAGCGGGTCACTTGATGGCGGCGGCATTGCTCCATGATGGCCAGGGCATCCGGTTTGCCGGGATGGGCGAGGTCGGTGTCGGCCAGCACACTGGTCATGCCCGAGGCGAGGTTGGCCAGCACGAAGACGGGAAGGGTGATGAGGTCGACTTCGCCCGCCTTGAAGCGCAGCGAGTCGGCGAGTGCGCGGTGCTGGGCGAGCAGGAAGCCGTGGCTGCGAACGGCAGCCTTGGGCAGGCCCGTGCTGCCGCTGGTGAAGGTGACCAAAGCGGGATGGGAGTCGTCGACTTCGAGCAGTTTTGCGGGCTGGTGATCGGTGCGCCAGCGATGGGTGCCGGGGAACCAGCCGCTGGCGGTGATGCGGATGGGGATCTTGCGCAGCGAGGGATTGGAGAGGCGCAGCAGATTGGCCTTCCACGAACCAAAGAAGGCGTCGGGCGCGCGACGCGCACAGCAGTTCTCAAGAAATTCCCTGCCGCCGGAGGGGTCGGCGAGCATCACTTGCAGTCCGCGGTGGAAGGCGGCGAGGAGGAACTCGTAGAGCTCGATGGAGACCGGGTGGAAGGCGAGCACGGTCATGCCCTTCTTCAAGCCGATAGCATCGAGATGGGCCGAACCCGCCGCCACCCGCTCGGCGAGATCGCCAAAACTCACCACCCGGTCCCCGCTCTTGTGAACGTCGATCAGCGCCGGCGCATCGGGATGCTCGGCGGCGCGTTCTTCGAGTAGGCGGACGAGATTCACAGGGACTTGGAGAAGAGGGTGTAGCGGCGGAATTTTTCACCTGCATTGCGCGCGGTGATGCGCAGTGAGCTGTTGTTTTCGTGCTGCAGGGCGTGAATGGACTCGGTGAAGCCCGCTTGAGCGGCGTTCTCCTGCACGATGTCCACCAGCAAACTGCCGAGACCCGGGCAGCGTGCTTCGGGATCGACGGCGAGGGTTTTGACGATAAGGGCCGGCTTCTCGCTGCGGGCGAGGGCGTTGAGATCGGGAATCGCAAACACGAAGCCACAGAGTTGGCCGTCGCGTTCGGCCACGCGCACGAAGCGCGGGTCGACGTGCTCGCGCACCTTGTGGTAGGAGTGGATGAAGGACTCTTCATCCAGCGGGGTGTAGAGGAAGTTGTTGGCGAAGCTCTTGAGGCTGAGCGCATGGATGGCGGCGAGTTCTTCGTCGTAGCGCGCGTGTTCGAGCTCGCGGATTACGAGGCCCGACTTGGCGAAGCGCTCGCGCAAGCGCGGACGGGTCGCGGCTTCGCAGGGCAGGGCCATCAGCGAGGAGGAGTACTGCGCCAACTCATCGAAGCCGGCGGCCTGCCACCACTTCGGATGGTTTTCGGGATGGGTCGGCTCCAAGAGAAAGGGCGGCCGGCCCGAGCTCTCGGTGACGAAACGGTAGCGGCGCCAGGTGTTGCCGTTCATCGGCCCGAGCGCGATGCTGCAGCCTTGCTCCTGCAGCTGCTCGCAGGCGGCGTCGAGGCAGGTCTCTGCAGTTTTCTCGTCGAGCGCGTCGAAGCCGCCGATAACACCCGGGTTTTCTCCCGCCAGCGGCGGGGCCGATGTCCACCACAGCGCGGCATGGGCGAGGATCTCCGAGTCTTCGTTGAGCACCATCACCCGGCCATCGGCCTGCTCGGAGGCCGGCGAGCACTGCTCGGGATGGCTGAGCCTGGGGTCGACGGCGTATGCGGGCAGTTCGCAACCCGGGCTGAAATGGATGCGTTGGGAACTCATGGCATCAAAAGGAGGGCGGGAGTTGAGGAGATCAAGGCAAAGCTGCCCTTGGTGAGCCAATGCTCGTGCCTGGGTGCATCGCCCTGGATGCGGTGCATGGCTTTGACGGCGATGGCTCCGACGATCAGGGAGAGGGCCATGGGTGCGAGCAGTTGCAGGCCATTGGGAATGACCAGCCAGACCAGACCGGGCGCACCCGCAATCAGCCAGCCCTTGGGAATGGAGCGAAAGATGCTCGGCTTGCCCTTAGTCAGGTAGACCCAGGTCGACATGTCGAAGATGGCGAGTTGGGTGGCCATGGCAAAGGACAGGCCCGCCAGGGCGGTGGGTGTGGGCAGGTATTCGCCGGCGTTGGCAATCAGCCAGGGCAGGCAGGCGAGGGTGACGCCGATGACCGCGCGGATGGGATGGCTCAGCGTGCCCACCAGCTGATGGCGGCGCGTGGTGCACATGTGGCAGAGGTAGAGGGCGAGCAAGGGCAGGGCGAAGCGCCAGTCGCCGAGGATGGCGCAGCCGTAGAGCAGGAGTGCCCCACCCAGCAGCGAGGATCCATTGAGCGTCGACCAGCGACAGCCCCACAGCACCAAGCCGGAGAGGATGGTCAGCGCGATGAGACGCATGATCAGCGGGCCGGCATCCAGCGGCAGCAGGCGTTCGAGAATGAAGTAGGCGCCGATGGGCAGCACCAGATTGTCGAAGCCACGATCCGAGATGCCCTCACCGATCATGGTGAGGATGGCGAGGATGAGGCTGATGGCCACCAGATGGAAGGTGGGCAGATCGGTCAGCCATTGCAGTGGCAAAAACACGCAAAGGAAGGCGCAGGCGAGGAAGGCGAGGGAACCCTCCACCGTCTTGTAGTCTTCACCACAGATGTAGCGCAGCCGACCCCAGCGCGCACCGGTCAGTGCGCCCGCGGCGTCGGCGATGGTCAGCACGGCAATGGGGATGAGGTAGTACACAGGATCGCCGCCGGAGAGCTGGAAAACGGTGGCAATGGCGGGAGCGAAGAGGATCTCGCCGTAGGAGACGCGTTGCACGCCATGCAGGGCGGAGCCGATGCCATCGCGGAGGGCGGGCACGCTGCGCAGGATGATGAGCAGCCCCGATGCGCTGAGTGCCAGAAGCCAAACCGTATAGGGCTCGTGGAAAATCCAGGGAAAGCCCATGCAGGCCAGTCCCATGCAGACGTGCACGCCCTTGCGCGCGAGTTCCACCGAGGCGCCGAGGCGGAGGGCGGCCAGGCGCACCAGTGGCAGTGCGGTGAGCAGCACGCCGATCACGGTCGCAAGGGCGATGAATTCGTGGGTGCTCACCTCCGGGCCTCCTCCTGGTTCTGGACTTCCTCAATCACAAAGCGGCTATAGAAGAAGGCGCGGTCCTGCTCAAAGAGTTCCTCGGCGCGCGAGTCGAGCGGCTTCAGGACTTCGGCAAGCGAGTCCGGCCGCGAGCGCGGGGCGAGCATGTTCCAGTAGGCGAGCCGGGCGCCCGGATTGGAGGCCCCGGCCAAGGTGCGCAGCAAGTCCGTCGTGTTGTCCTCGCTCATGTATTCGAAGATGTCACTCAGGTTGAAGGCATCGAAGCGGCGCTCGGGATGGGCGGCGAGGAAGCTCTCGAGCGGCTTGCTCACGATCTTGAAGCGGCCTTCCTCGATGGCCTCGCGAATGCTCGCAAAATGGCGCGCCTCCAAGGCATCGGGCAGCGCCTCGCCGTGGGTGCCGGTGAGGATCCAGTGCAGGTAGGGATTGGCGGAGGGGTCGAGTTCGACCAGGGCGTGGCGGGTGCGCCCGAGAATGCGCTCGGCCACCGAACCTTCGACGTAGCGGAAGAACTCGGGATCGCGACCCAGCAGGCCCATTAGGCAGCGCGAGAAGAAGAGATGGAAGATCCAGCGCCAGCGGCGATTGTTCCAGACCTCCTCGTAGAAGGCCTCGCGCTGCTCACGGCTTTTCGGCTCGAGCAGGGCCTCGATCTTGTGCCGCGAATGGGCCAGGGGCAGCACCCGTTTGCGAAACAAGCGGAAGTAGTTCTCGAACTTGCCAAGCGAGCCGATGCCCTGCCCGATCAAGTCGCCCTGCGCATCCCAGAAGTCGCGGCTGTGCTTGTCCATCGCACTGCGGCACTTCTGATAGATGGTCATGCGCTTGGTGGAGGGGCGCGAGCCATGCAGCTCGAGAAACTCGCGGTGCTTGAGGTTGAGGTAGGCCGCGCGGCGCAGGTCAATGCAGGCGACTTGCGCCGGATTCATCTCCACGGCCGTCACCGAGGCCGCGCCGTGGGCGAGCAGAGCAAAGCTGTTGTCGCCCGCCGAGCCGATGCTCACGCAGTGGCGGCCCTTGGGTTCCAGCCCCTGGCTGAGCAGCAGGGAATCCTCCCAGCATTGGGCGTAGCGGATGCGCGAGAAATCGGCGCGATGCTGGATTTCGGACGCTTTCATTCTTGGATCCGCGTGACGACGCCCGAGCTGCCATCCATCTCGACCAGGTCACCGGTCTTGAGGCGGGTGGTGATGGAGGGCAGGGACACGATGCAGGGCAGGTTGAGTTCGCGCGAAACGATGGCGGAGTGGGAGAGCAGGCTGCCGCGCTCGACCAGCAGGCCGGATGCCGCCGGGAACAGCACGACCCAACCGGGATCGGTTTGCTGCGCGACGAGGATCTCGCCCGGTTCCAGACGGGCGCTGCGCGGATCGAGCACCACGCGCACCTTGCCTCGGACCACGCCGGGGCAGGCACCGGTGCCCTTGATGCCATCGTCGTCGCCATCGCCGACTTCGCTGTTGCCAGTCTTGGTGGTTTCGTAGCGGGTCGTGCGGTAGGCGGGGCCGCGCGTGTTGAAGCGATCCGGGGGTGCGGGCGTGTTGCGGTATTCGTCGAACTCGCGGCGTCGCTGCTCGACCAGCGGTGCCAGTTGCCACTGGGTGCTGGTGGCTTCCCACAGGGCGAGGACTTCGGTGAGTTCGAGATAGAAGACATCGTCCGCGTGCTCCAGGCGGCCATCGGCCTGCAGGCGCTTGCCGACCTCGCGCAGCACCGTGCGCACGCGCCCGAACAAACGGGTGCGCTCAAAGCGCAGGTTCTCGCGGACCTGCACCCGCGCCTTGGCGTGCTTGAGCACCCAGCGAAAGACCAGCGCGCGCAGCGGGTTGGCGAATTTGGGCAGCGGAGTCTTGCGCCTGGGTTCGGCGGGGTCCTGGGGCCCGCGCATCGCCATGGCACCAATCGAGTGCAAGAGACTGGCGGCGTCGTCGCGCACGGTGGGGCTTTCGAGCTTGAGTTCCTCCAGGCAGCGGTCGCCGAAGTCCTCGAGGTAGGCGTCGAACTTCCTTCGCAACTCCTTGTGTCTGGCCACCGCTTCCAGCTTGCGCTCGGTACTCGCATCGTGGTCGAGGAGCAGGGCGATGAGTTCGTCGTGGCCGGTGATCAGGCGCGCCATCTCCATGATGCGCCGCGGTGGCTCGGCACTGATGATGTCACCGCTTTCCATCAGCAATTGATTCTGCAGGGTGCCGTGTTCGTCCTTGGCCCATTTCCGGCACAAGCTGCGAAGCACGCCGTAAAAGATCATGGCGAAGAAGTCGTTGACCAGCGGCGCGTCCCACTTGCGCATCAACTGGCGCTCGAGGCTGCGGTAGTGGGCGACGAGTTCCTCGCCGGTCATCTGCTCCAAGGGCACCTCGGGTTCATCCAAGGCCTGGTTGAGGCGCTCGTAGAACTGACGGATCTGCTTGAGCAGGCCGAAGTGCTGGCGGATCAGGCCCCAGACCGTGCCCGCGAGCGCCAGACCATCCTTGAAGCGGCTCGACCGGTTCTCTTTGACGATGGCGTCGACAATCTCGGCGGGCAGGGGCTCCTTGACGCCCATCATCTGCTCCATGAAGGCGCGGTTGACCTGGAAGCCGGGTAGCAGGGCCAGCACCCGATACCAGTTGGCCAGGTTGTAATACACCCGGCCGCGGATCAGCCCGAGCATGTTGGGAAAGACTTCGTCGGCGCGCTGGATGCGCTGCTTGGGCACGCTCATCAACACGCAGAACTCGCGGTAGACCGCGTCGTAAACCCGGCTGGCAAAGGAGAAGGTGAGGGGCGTGGTGACGCCACCGTAGCTCTCGGCGATGTTGCTGTTGTCCCAGACGCGCAGGATGTCATCGGGGTCGGGCAGCTTGCCCAAGGTGGTGATGGGGCGGCTCTGCAGCAGCCAGAGTTTGCCTTTGTGGTCGATGGCCCATTCGATGTCTTGGGGTTGCTTGAAAAAGGCTTCGCAGTCGCGAGCGAGCGCGGCGATGGCTTCGGCATCCACGCTCTCCAGAATGTGGCTTTTTCCGGCTTCGGGAGCGGCTCCGCCATCGCGGTCGACGTGCCAGGTCTCGCCGTCGCATTCGCCCGAAACCAGTTTCTCTCCACTGCCCTCCACGGCGGAAATCACCACCCTGCTGCGCCGTCCCGACACCGGGTCTGCACTGAAGGCCACGCCCGCGCAGCGAGGATCGATCATGCGCTGCACCAGCACAGTGGGAGCGCCGGGGGCGGGAAGCTTGTGTTCCTGGCAGTAGCTCAAGATGGCCTCGGACTTGGCGGACTTGCGGACGTCCTCGATGCGCTTGGCGACCTCGGTCGCCTTCACTTCGAGATGGCTGTCGAATTGACCGGCAAAAGAGTGTTGCGCGCCGTCCTCGGTCGCACCCGAAGAGCGCACCGCATACAGACCATCGCCCAATCTGGCCAAGGCCTCGCTGAGCTCCTTCTCGCTCCATTTGGCGCCGGGCGGCAGCGCAAACCAGGGCGGGACTGCGAAGCCCGCGCGGAGGGTGCTCTGCAGGGCGGCTCCCTTGCCTCCCAGTTGCTTGGGATCGCTGGCTTCGGGAGTGTCGGGAAAGAGGAAGGTCATGATGCCAGATAGAGCGGGATCAGTCCAAGCATGAGGTAGAGCACCAGGGTCCAGATGGCGGTCAGGCCTTCCAGGTGCTTGCCCTTGAGATTGCGGCGAGCGTAGCGCAGTGCCAGCAGGATGGCGATGACGAGCAGCAGCCCGAGTGCCACGCCCAGCGGCAGGGCAAAGCCGATGCGTAGGCCGGCAAACACGGCACAGATCCAGGTCGCGGCCATGGCAAACAGCCACGCTCCTGCCGCACTCCTCTTGCCCCACAGCGCGGAGTAGGTTTCCACGCCCTCTTCCTCGGCTTTCGGTTGGCGCAGCTTGCGACCGAGCTCAATCACCACACCATTGCAGAAACTGGCGGTGAGAAACCAACCCAGCCCCTCTGGACTGCCCAAGCCGCTTGTGTTTTCCGAAGCCCGCGGCAGCCATTCGCAGGCCGTGCCAAACCAGTCGACCAGCGGCATGATGCCCATGTGGCTGATCAGATAGATCACCGGCTTGCCCTTGAGCCAGTCGCGGCAGAAGAACTCCACGCTCATCAGCGCCAGGTAGGTCCAGGCAATGGCTAGCACGATGATGAGCAGGGGGTCGAGCAAGAGCGATACGCCCAACTGGATGAAGGCGGCGAGGATGAAGAGGATGCGCAGTTCGGAGAGCTTCACCAATCCGCGCGGCACTGGTCGGTAAGGTCGCCAGCGCGAGTCCTCTTTGTGGTCCTTGAACTCGTCGGCAATGCGCAGCTGCAGAAACATCAGGAAGCAGACCACGAAGGCCGTCAGGTAATGCGACCAGGAAGGCGGTTCGGCGTCGCGCAGCATGCTCGAGAAAGCCACCGCGCAGGCACTGAAGGCCGCGATGAGAGGCCCGTGGGCGAAGATGGGAAAACGTTCCTTCTGATAGATCCACCAGCGTTTCATCGGCATCTCAGGCGGGTGTGTCCTTGTCGCCCCGGCCGCGCGCCAGCTTGCGGTGGGCGCGGCTGAAGTGGCCCACGGCAAGGGCGGCGATGATGGAGAGCTCCCCGGCAAGCAGCAGGCCTGCGCAGATCTCCGCCAGCTCGCGGGCGTGGCCGGGCCCGTGCAGGCCCATCAGTTCCAGGCAGGCCTTCTGGGTCGGCAGCGAGGTGCCGCCACCTACCGTGCCCACCATGATTCCGGGCAGGGTGACGGTCGCGTAAAGATCTCCCGAGTCGTTGACCTCGAAGCGGGTCACCCCAACCGCGGACTCGGCCACGCAGGCCGCGTCCTGACCGGTCGCCAGATAGAGCGCGGCCAGGCCGTTGGCGAAGTGGCCGTGCACGCCCAGGGTGCCGCTGAGCACCCCGCCGATGGCCGACATCTTCCAGTACTGCTCCATCTGCTGGGGCGTGGCGTGCAGGTGCTTCCTGAGTGCGGAGGCGGGAATGGTTGCCTCGGCGGTCACCTTCTTGCCGCGCGAATTCATGAAGGCGCGGGCGCTGGCCTTCTTGTCGCCCGAGAGATTGGATTCCACGTAGTGGCGCCGGGGTGGGATGGGCGAATGTTCGAGGATGTAGTCGCAGATGCCCTCGGTCGCCAGGGTCACCATGTTCTGGCCGGAGGCGTCTTCGGTGGTGAACTCGCAGTTGAGGTAAACGTGGTTGCCTTCCACCGTGCAGCCCGTATCGCTGAGTCTGCCGTGTGAAGTGTTCTTGGCGACGATGTCCTGGAAGGCATCGAACTGTTCCACCACCCAGGTCACGAAGCGGCAGGCTTCGGAGGTGGACTCGAAGGCGAAGCCCGGTGAGCGGTTCACGCTTTCGTAGAGGATTACCGCCGTGCAGCCGCCGATGGAGCTAAGCAACCTGCAGCCGCGATGGTAACTGGCGACCAGCGCGGCCTCGGTGGTGGCCAAGGGGATGGGGTAGTCGCCCTGGGCCATCAGGCCGTTGACCCGCAGCGGTCCGGCCAGGCCCAGGGGCATGCGGATCTGGCCGAGTGGGTTTTCGATGTTGCCCTGATAGAGTTCGAGTTCCTCCTTGGCTGGATCGAGGAGCACTTCGCGCAATGCCGGATCGGCGCCCAATGTCTCCCATAGTTGCTGGGCTCGCTCCAGGTTCACTTTCGAGCTGCCCGCAGGAACCAGCGGCAGGTTTTCGAGCTTCGGCCTCAGTCGCTCGGCCGCTTCCTCCAGGCTGCAGGAGCCCAACATGCTTGCCGCATGGTTGTGGATGAGGCCTCTTCTCCCAGTCATGCGCCAAATCTGTCAGATGGGTATGAGGCGTCAAGGGTGGGGAGTTCGGAGTTTTGAGTTTTGAGTTCTGAGTTCTGAGTTCTGAGTTCAGGTTTTTGGGTTAGGATCTCGATTTATTTACATCTGTTCTTTACGTGTTCAATTGAACATTATATAAAATTGCCATGCGTGATCACTCCATGCCGCCCGAGAAATCCAAGCAGAAGCCGGTGTCTCCGATGCGCCGTCGCTTTCTGGAGTTGCTGGTCCGGGATCAGATCCAGGAGAAAGCGCGACCGCATTACGAGAGGTGGGCCGAGCAGTGGTTGAAGGCCCGTGGTCATGAGTCGGTGGAGAGAAGTAAGGTTTAAGGCGTTTGAGTCAGGCTTCGCTCGAAGTCTCGAGCTACGCCCGGACAAGCGAATGAGATGCGATGACTTATGTACTGCGTTTATCAATTAATTAGCGTTGTGGAACCAGTCCGGTATTACACGGGATTAACCAAGAATCTCAGGAAGCGATTGCAGCAACACAATGAGGGGTCAGTGATGGCTACATCAGCCAATAGACCTTGGAACCTTGAAGTTGCGATTGCTTTCAGGAGTCGAGACAAAGCAGTTGCGTTCGAAGCTTATCTGAAAAGTCACTCAGGCAGATCTTTCAGTAAACGACATTTCTAGCCAGTTGCCTTTCTTGCCCGAAGCCCAATCACTTGTCCCGGCGTAGCGGAGCGAAGCCGGATAGACTTCGGCCAGGGCACCATCGCCATCCATGACGGCAAAGGAGGCAAGCATCGCGTCGTGCCCTTGCCCAGAGCACTTGAGGACCGTTTGAACGACCATTTGGTGCGCCAGCGCCAGAAGCACCTCCAAGACCTTGCTGCC
>JAWVYP010000088.1:0-10130 GCA_033722655.1 Akkermansiaceae bacterium
CCTTGAAAAATCCCACCAAGACCTGTGGAACATTCCCTCACACGTCGCAATTTGTACGACCACACCGGAAAGAATTTATGATCAGAGCGTGGGAATCGACCGAAAAATCGACGATGTCAAAGTGGGAACGGAGTACGATGTCAAATAAGTGCTGTACATCTATGATCGGGCATGCTGCAATTGTTCTCAGCGCGGCCTCGGTGTATCAGCTAATGGAAGCACCTTGCAGGCAGACGAAAAGCTTTGTTGAGGCTTTGACTCTAAAAACCTGAGTATATATTGCGGAAATACACTTGTTTGCAGCGACCACGTCTTCTCCGAAATTCAGATAGAGAAATTTTAAACTCTCACCCGGAATTTCCGACTCGATACTATAATTAAGTTCTTCTTTATCGCAAAATGCGATAAGCGCATCGAAATACTTTATGGCCCAGGGAGCCTTCGGAAAGACCATTTCGATTCCTTTTGTTCCGTCCCACCCTTGCCCCCATTTCGTGAATGTTCCTGCCTTTCGTGGTTCAAAATCGAACCCCGACCCGCTCTACTCCTCCCATGCCCGGCCGCGACTCCATGGCGGAAATTTTCTTCTCCTCACTCAAGCTGGGACTGATGGCCTTTGGCGGCCCCACCGCCCACCTCGGTTACTTCCGCGAGGAATACGTGCACAAACGCAAGTGGCTGAGCGATGCAGACTACTCGGATCTGGTCGCCCTCAGCCAGTTCCTGCCGGGACCCGGCAGCAGCCAAACCATCTTTGCGCTGGGACTCAAGCGCGGTGGATGGGCGGGAGGGGCCTTGGCCTCGCTCGGCTTCACCCTGCCTTCAGCCATGCTGATGATCCTATTCGGCTACGGCATCTCCGTGTTGGGCGATGTCAGTGAGGCTGGCTGGCTCATCGGTCTCAAGTTGGCGGCGGTGGCGGTGGTCGCCAAGGCGCTACTCGAAATGGCGACCAAACTCTGCCCTGATCTCCTGCGCGCAGCCATTGCCGTGGCTGCCTGTGCTGGCTTGCTCGCCTTCAGTCAACTTTGGCTGCAAATCGGTGTGATTGCTGCCGGAGCTGCCATCCATTGGCTAATACGCAGCAATCAGCAGCAGGGCGCCGACACGACAACTCCCAAAGGGCGATCCAGTATTGCCCCGTTCTGTCTGGTCGGCTTTGCTCTGCTGCTGGTCCTGCTTCCGGTCCTTGCCGGTGCCCTATCCCACTCCGGGCTGACTCTCTTTGACCGCTTCTACCGCGCAGGCTCGGCCGTCTTCGGAGGTGGCCACGTGGTCCTTCCGCTACTCGAAACCGCCGTGGTGCCCGACGGACAGGTCAGTGAGGATGCCTTCCTTGCCGGCTACGGCGCTGCCCAAGCCATTCCCGGACCCCTGTTCACCTTCGCCGGCTATCTCGGCACCATCGCCGATCCATTGGGCGCACCCTGGGCCGGCGGCCTGCTCTGTCTCTTCGCCCTCTTCCTCCCCGGTTGGCTGCTGATGGCAGGTGCCCTGCCCTACTGGGAGTCACTGCGCAGACGACCCGCCGCCAAGGCCGCTCTGGCCGGCGCCAATGCCGCGGTGGTGGGAATTCTCGCGGCGGCACTGTGGAATCCCGTGATCACACGCAGCATCGATGGGGTCGCGACAGCCATCGTCGCCATCATTGGTTTTGCGCTGATCAAGTGGGGAAAATGTCCGCCTTGGGCTTGGGTGTTGTTGGCGGCGGGGATTGGGCAGGCTTTGTTGGGCTGAGCAACTTAGCAATCGAGGCCGCAGAGACTGAGGTGGGGACAAACAACTTTTGCTGCGCAAAAGAATTGTATGTCCCCGAGTGTTCGGCGCGGCTTGGTCGTTGCTACGTTTGGCAAAACATCACCCTACCCGCCCGATGATGCGCTGCGTGCTTTCTTCATCGAGAACCTGGCAGGAGCGATAACCCTCGCCGTGGTCGGGAATGCTCATCAGCAGCGCATCGCGCTCGAAAGTTGAGGGGAAATCGAGACCGATCAGCGCACGGCCGATGCGCTCGCCGGTCTGGCGATAATTGAAGTAACAGAGGTTGGCATTGCCCTGAACGCGTTGGGCGAGGAAGTCGTGCAATGCCCCGGGGCGCTCGTAGAAGTCGAGACGCAGGAAGGCGGGGCAGCTCAGCAGGTCGCCGCGCAGCGGGATGGCGCGGAAGCGGATATCCTCGGCCCCGTTGAGTTCCTGCCATTGCAGGCCCTTGGCCTCGAGACGCCCGGTGATCTCGCGCAGCTTCTCGGGATCATCCGAAGTCAGCGTGAACACCGGCCAGGCCTCGTCGGCGGCGGTCTTGCCGTATTGGAAATCGGCGATGTTGATGCCCTCGAAACCGTGCTCCAGCAAATCGAGCATGGTTCCCGGCTCCTCCGGAATGCAGACGCTCAGGGTGCGCCCGCGCTCGGCAGAAGCCCCCTGCGACTGGGCGACGAGTCCGAGTTGCAGGAAGTCGATGTTGGAACCGCAGAGAATCACCAGCACCCGCTTTCCTTGCAACTCGGGCGCCTGCTTGAGGGCGGCGGCCAGGCCCATCGCCCCCGAAGGCTCGGAGATGCAGCGCAGGCCCTCCCACAGCACGCGCATGGCATGGCTGACCTCGGCATTGGTCACGGTTTCCATGCTGTTGAGCAACTGCGAACAAAGCTGATAGGGAAGGTCACCGGCCTGACGCACAGCGGTGCCGTCGCAAAAGAGATCGACGCGCTCGAGGTGCACCGGCTTGCCGGCTTCAAGCGCGGCCTTCATCGAGGCCTGGCCCTCGCCCTCCACCCCAATCAGGCGGATGTCGGGCCAGTAGGAGCGCAGCCAATTGGCCACGCCGGCGGCCATACCCCCGCCCCCGATCTGCAGGAAGGCGGCGTCGAAGGGACCTTCGCCCGACATCACCACCTCATCGGCCAGGGTTCCCTGCCCGGCCATCACCTGCAGGTCGTCGTAGGCGTGCACGTAGACGGCACCGGTTTCCTTCTCGTCACGGCGCGCGGCGTGCACCGACTCATCATAGGACTCGCCTTCGAGCCGGATCTCCACCCAGGAGCCGCCGTGCTGAATCACCGCCTGCTGCTTCACCCGAGGCGTGGATAGCGGCATGTAGATGCGCGCCTTGACCTCGAGCTGGTTGGCGGCGAGCGCCACGCCCTGGGCATGGTTGCCGGCGGAGGCGGTGACCACGCCGCGCTTCCTTTCACCGGGTCCGAGGGTGGCCATGCGGTTGCAGGCGCCGCGCCACTTGTAGGACTTCACCCTCGAGAGGTCCTCGCGCTTGACCCAGATCTCGGGTCCCGGTCCCTCGAGGGTCAGGCGCTCGATGGGCGTGCCCTTGCCGAAGTGATAGACTCGTTCGCGCGCACGCAAGGTTTCCTCTCGCAGTTGTTCGGCCAATGCATTGCCCTCCATGCGAGGGACTTTGAACCGGGGCGCTTGCGAGCGCAATCAGCAACGGCAGCCCGGCAATCAGCAGCGGCGCAGGTTGCCCTTGGCGGTGGGCCAGCCGGCGATCTCGTGGTCGGGCGTGCAGTTGCCAGGACGGTAGGAATCCGGATGGCCGGTGAAGAGGCCGGTCTTGAAGCCGACTTCGGCGGCTGGGACGATGTCCTTGACCGGATCGTTGCCGATGTAGAGACATTCGGCGGGCTTGATGTCCATGGTGGCGAGACGGTCGGCGAGCAGGCGGAAGATTTCCGTGCCCGGCTTGGCGATGCCATACTTGTAGGAGATGATGACCAGATCGGGAGCAAAGAAATCGCGGATGCCACCCAGCGACTTGAGCGTGTTGCACTGGCCATTGGAGAGCAGGCCGAGGGTGACGCCGGAGTGGGCCAGGCGGCGGATGAAGCCGGCGGCCCCGGGCATGGGCTGAACGGGACGGCATTCGGCTTCGATCGCAAGCACCAGATCGGTGAGATCGGTTCTGGGATCCACTCCAAGGATGTCCTTCCACACCTCGCGGATGTCGACTTCGGGAAACTCCTTGTCCGAGTCCTCGTGCCTCTGCTTGATGCGGCTGATGAGTTCCTCGGTGGGTGACTCAGGAGGATCGAAGCCGTGATGCTCGAGGATGGCCTGCATCAGGCCGTCCATGGTCGGATTGGGCTCGTCCATGTCCACCTGCGGGGAGGTCATCAGAGTGCCGTAGATATCGAAGACCACCGCCTTGTACTGCGACCAGCTGGTGGGACGCGGCGGAATGACCGAGGTGAGGAAATGGAAGCGTTCCGGCTTGAGGCAGTGGGCCAGGATGGGGGCCGGATCGATGTAGGAAACCTCGCCAGTCTCGCCCTTGAGTGTGGCTTCATAGATTCCCTTGAGTGACTTGGTGAAACTCTCCTCGGAATACTCCTCGAGTTGCTCGGGTCTGACCGGGGACTCGCGCTTCTCGAGCACCTCATGCAGCCACTGCTTGGCCGGGCGGCGCTCTTCACCAATCTGGACCACCGGCACGTTCTTCGCTCCGGGATCCGCGCAGCGTTCCACCACCGCCTGCTGCACCGGCTCGGGCATGTTGCCAAAGTCCAGCCAGCCATCGAGCAGCAGGCTGGCGAAGGCGCGCTCGTGGGTGAGGTTGTCGAGCGGCTCGCCGAGGTAGCGGTAGTTGCGCTGGATGGTCGTGTCGAAGTGCTGGCGCAGGATGGAAACATCTACCCACTCGGTGGGCACCAGCAGCTTGTCGTAGAAATCGCCGGCCTCGATCTTGCGCTTGGCGTGCTCGTTGGTGACCCGCGGCACATTGCGGCCCAGCAGCGGTTTGCCAAAGGCAGCCGCCTCGAGGAAGGTCATGCCGAAGCCCTCGGAGACGGAAGTGGTGACGAAGTGCGAGCTGTGCTCGACCCAGCTCATGAAGTCGTTGGGCGTGCCCTGCGCCGGGTAGTAGCGGCCGACGACATCGAAGCCGATGGGCAGGCGCTGGTGGCCGGCAAACTTGCGCCAGGTCTCATGCAGGCGGAAGGCGCCCTTGTCCTTGGGTGCCCGGCTGATCGCAATGCGGGTGCCATTGGGCGCCAGTGCCGCGAGCATGACCAGCTCTCCCATGTTCTTGCGACGGATCGCGCGGATGGGCGCGAAGAGTATGGGATTGCCATTGGCCTTGTTCTCGAGCTTTTCGGGAATCGGCACCGGATTGACTGTCAGCTCGGCCCGGTCCTTTTCCAGACCATTGTTCTGGAAGAGCTCACGGTCCTGCTCGTTGAGAAAGACGTAGCGGATGTGGGGGCCGGTCGGATAGAGCCGGGTCGGGTCGGGCACCACCGCGTAGTTCTGCTGCCGGCCTTCCTCGATGAGATCGTGCATGTGCAACACCAGGCGCTCGCCCTGTTCGGCCATCAGTGCGACCGTGTCGGCCATCAGGAAATTCTTGCCCAGCGCATGGTTGTGGAAGTGCCAGAGATCCGGCTTGCCGCCCAACTCCTTTTCGGCAGCCTCGCGCAGGTAGCGCACCAGCACGGTGGCATCGCCGACCGCCTTGTCGGGCACGTAACTCAGTCCGCGGACCTCCCTAAGGGGAAAGTCTTCCTCGACTCCCTCGGGAATCGAGCCCACCAGCATCACGTGCTCAATGCCTTGTTTGCGCAGGCCACGTGAAGAGGAAGCCATCACCTTGGTGACACCGCTCAATTCGAAGTGGTAGTGGACGATTGCGACCTTCATTCAGAGATACGCCCTCAGGCGTGTGTGGGGGGATTCAAGACGGCTCCCAGTGCTTTGACAAAATGAAAACCCTTAATTTCATAGCCCAAGCGGTGATAGAGCCGGTGTGAGGATGTGTTAGAAGCGTAACTGTCGAGTACCAGGATCTCGCAATTCCGCTTGCGGGCGAGCTCTTCCATCGCCTCCATCAGGCGGGTTCCAAGCCCTTCGGAGCGGCGCTCGGGGTCGGTGACGATGTTGTCGATTTCCAGATAGCGGCCGCACCAGAGCTTGGTGGCCACCCAGGCTCCGCAGACCGCGACCAGATTCCCGCCCTCGAAGGCTCCATGGAGCTCGTAATGGCCGTGATTCTCGCGAATGGTTTTCATGCGACGCTTCAATTCATCCTCGTCGACTTCTGGATTGAGCCCAGCCAGCAGACGCAGCGCGTCCGGCAGATCACTGGGCTCAACCAGGCGAATGACAAGGGAATTCATGGCAAGAGAGTCCGCCTATCATGTGACCACAGGCAATCCGAGTCAAGATTGCAGAAGGGTGGCTTTGCGGAAGTTTCAGGGCTTTTTGGGTGGGGCAGCCGCTCAGCCCCCCCCGAGAAGGTATTTGGAGGCTTGTTCGACATCCTTGTCGCCACGACCGCTGAGGTTGGCGATGATCAGGGAATCCTTGGGCAGACTGCCGGCGATCTTGGAGACGTAGGCCATGGCGTGGGCGCTCTCGAGAGCCGGAATGATGCCCTCGTATTCGGCCAGTTCCTTGAAGGCCGCCAGAGCCTCCGAGTCGGTGGCGTAGGTGTACTCCACCCGGCCGATGTCCTTGAGATAGGCGTGTTCCGGGCCGATGGCGGCGTAGTCCAGACCCGCGGAAACCGAATGGGTCAGCTCGATCTGGCCGTCGTCATTGGCGAGCAGCCAGGTCTTGGTGCCCTGCAGCACGCCCAGCTTGCCACCCTGGAAGCGGGCCGCGTGGCGCTCAGGAATGATGCCGTCGCCGCCGGCTTCGACGCCGACCATGCGCACGTCCTTGTCTTCGAGGAAGGGGTGGAACATGCCGATGGCATTGGAGCCGCCGCCGACACAGGCGACCAGCAGCTCGGGCAGGCGGCCTTCGCGCTCAAGGATCTGCTCACGCGATTCGACCCCGATCACCCGGTGGAAATCGCGCACCATCATCGGAAAGGGGTGGGAACCGAGGGCAGAGCCGAGGATGTAATGGGTGTGGTCCACGCTGGCGACCCAGTCGCGCATGGCCTCGTTGACGGCTTCCTTGAGGGTGGCCTGGCCGGCGGTCACGGCGCGTACTTCCGCTCCCATCAGGCGCATGCGGGCGACATTGAGGGCCTGGCGCTCCATGTCGACCTTGCCCATGTAAACCACGCAATCCATGCCGAAGCGGGCACAGACGGTGGCGGTGGCCACGCCATGCTGGCCGGCACCGGTTTCGGCGATGATGCGTTTCTTGCCCAGGCGCTTGGCCAGAAGGATCTGGCCGATGGCATTGTTGATCTTGTGCGCGCCGGTGTGCAGCAGGTCCTCGCGCTTGAGATAGATTTTCGCCCCGCCGAGGTGCTCGGTCCAACGCTCGGCATGGTAGAGCGGGGTCGGGCGGCCGACGTAATGGTGAAGCAGGTCGTCGAGCTCCTCCTGGAAAGCGGGGTCCTTGCGCGCCTCGTCGTAGGCCACCGTCAACTCCTTCAGCGGCGCCATCAGCGTTTCCGGAACAAACATGCCGCCGAACTGGCCGAAGTGACCGGTGGCATCCGGAACCGTGCCGGTGGGTGTGGAGGATTTCGCCATGCTTGTTGGGAGAGAAGGGTCGGTAAACCAGCGCTGAATATTGAGCGCCTTGCCCGCAAGATTGTCAGGTGGGAAACCCCGCAGTTCAAGGGAGAATCCGCAGGGCCCGCGCCGGCAAGGCTCTCCTCAAGGTGGGCAAGCCCTTGCGGGCGAGAGCCAAAAGTCGATTGTGCTGATTTTCAGCTTTCCAGCCCGCCTTAGATCCCAATACTTCAGCCCTCACGCGTGAATACGCCGGTATAGCTCAGTTGGTAGAGCAGGTGTTTTGTAAACATCAGGTCGTTGGTTCGAATCCGACTGCCGGCTCCACTCTCCGCTCGGAGACCCATGGGGTTCAAAACACTGTTTTCGAAGTCGCAAAGCCGCTCGCCCGAGAAGCCCGAAAAGGCTTCGAAGGAAATGTCCGGCGGCTGTCTTTCCTTGTTCGGACTCCCCTTCCTGGCCGGTGGGCTCTTGGTCACGAGCGCCTACTTCATGCCCTACTTCGAATGGATGGAGGTCCAGAGCTGGGAAAAGACGCCCTGTGTCATTTACGAGGTCGGCATGGCATCTGGAAGCGACAGTGACACCCAGCAGGTCACCGCCCGTTATGGATACGATTACAAGGGCCGGGCTTACGTCGGCACCCGAGTAAGCCTGTATGAGGGAAGTGACAACATCGGCAGTTTCCACTCCCGCACCTTTGATGAGCTCAGCGGATTCAAGGAAAGCGGAGGATTTGAGTGCTACGTCAACCCGGAGGCTCCCGGTGAGTCCATCCTCTACAACCTCCTGAGGTGGGAAATGCAATGCTTCATGGCCGTGTTTGCGCTGACTTTCCCGGCTGTGGGAGCCGGCCTGGTTGTTGGCGGAATCATCGCCAGAAGAGCCACGAAGCGCGAGCAGGCCCTCATCAGGGCCCATGCGGACGAACCTTGGAAAGCGAAGCCCAATTGGCAGGATTCCACCATTCCCGAGAGCGTCGGAAAGTGGTGGTTGGCACTGCATGTCTACACCCTATGGGCTGCTGTTGTCATTATCCCACTCATCGGATTCACCGCTGCCAGCGGGTGCTATCAGCAATCCCCCCTCGCTTGGCTGAGCCTGATTTTCGTCGTCCTTTGGATGGTGCCAGCGTGGTTCTCCATCAAACGCTGGCGCAATCACCGCCTGACGGGACCCACCCATTTCCAACCCGACTCCGACCATTTTCGTCCGGGATCCCATCTGGAGGGCACCATCGTCATGAAGCGTGCCCCTTACCTGCGCGAGCCGATGGAGATTGCCCTGTCCTGCACCAAGAGCATCACCGTTCAGGGTGGCGACGGCGATGAAACCCGCACCGACAAAATCTGGGAAGAGCGCGTGACGGTGCCCATGCATGAGCTTGGGCGCGACATTGATGGAACCCGCATTCCAATCCGCATTGCCATCCCCCATGATGCTCCAGATAGCGGCAAACAGAGCGACGGCGAGGAGGCCAAATTCGACTGGGCGCTCAGCTACAAGGTTGCCGGAACCCCCATCAGCGGAGAATTCGAAATCCCGGTATTCCGAAGCCAAGATCAGGAGAGCGGTACAGAGCCCATGGACTCGGAATCCCCATCCATCCTCGATCATACCGCCGAAAACCTTCAACTCAAACTCAGGGACTGCAGAATCCGCAGCGAGTTCGACGCGGATCACATTCCCACCCACATCATTTGCCCCCGCTGCAGGCGCCCCGGCATGCTGGTCTTCATGGTGCTTTTCAATCTCGTGTGGAGCATGGTGGCCGTTTTTCTGGTCATCGCAGATATTCCACTTTTCAGAGTCATCTGGCCCGTGACCGCCAGTCTGATCTGGCTGCAGATCCTGTGGATGATGCTGCACAAGCGAGAAACCAGGATCTCTGGCGATGTACTACAGGTCAGCAATCTCATTGGCCCGATTACCTGGGTTCAGAATTTCAAGAAGGGCGACATCAAAGGCTTCGATTACCGCCAAGCCATGAACTCGGGTAACAGCGCCATCTACAACGTGCGTCTACTGAAGCAGGCCAGAGGCAAATGCACCCTCGTCGACAACATCCACAGTTCCTCCACTGCCGAGGCCTTGATCAGTCGCCTGGAAGTGTGGCACCAGCGCGACTGACCCCGCCCATCAGATCTGGCGGATCTGCGACTGTTGGAAGTCCTCCTCCATCGCCTTTTGCAGGCGCTCGAGGTATTGGTCGCGCGGCAGGGCGAAGCCACCGAACTGACGGAGGTGTGGAGTCATCCACTGAGTGTCGAGAAGCTCGTAATCCAGCTCGCGCAGCTTCTCCACCAGCGCCACCAAAGCCACTTTGGAGGCATCGGTTTTGCGTGAGAACATGCTCTCGCCAAAGAAGGCGCCGCCCAGCGACACACCGTAAAGCCCACCCTGGAGGCCGTCCTCATCCCAGCATTCCACCGAGTGGGCATAACCCATGCGGTGCATCATGACGTAGCTCTCGAGGATGACCGGATCGATCCAGGTCGATTCACGATCGGCACAGGCCTCGACCACCTCGCGAAACGAGGTGTCCCAGCGCACCTCGAAGACCTTGCGCTTGATGGTCTTGCGCAGGCTCTTGGAGACGCGGAAGTCGCTGTCGAGCGGGATCAGGCCGCGGTGCTCGGGCGAGAACCAGAGAATTTCACCATCTTCCGCCATGGGGAAGATCCCGCGCGAATAGGCATCGAGCAG
>JAWVYP010000089.1:0-10107 GCA_033722655.1 Akkermansiaceae bacterium
GGTGTTCAAGCGCCGCATTGAGTCCGTGCATGGCATGGTCCAGGAAGGCTACGGCCACCGCGACAATCCCCAATGGAAGCTCTCCTCAAAAAAGCGTGTAGCGATTGAGGAACTGATCGGCCAGGACGAGGCCGCTGCGGACGACCGTGCCCGCGAGGCACGCATCGGGGCGAGCGGTCGTCGCCAGATTCTGGCCATCGCCGCTTGTCTGGTCCTCACTCTGGTGGTCGCGACGCTGACCTGGCCGATTTTCTTTAACCGGGCAAAGATGGATCAACCCGAAGCAGAAACCATCGCCTATGCCTACGAATCACCTGCAAGCAATGCAGTGGGCTTCACCTTGGATGCTGGGTCCGAGAGCTACCGCTTTAAGAATGGAAAGAAAGAAGAGATGGTCCCCCTCAGCGGACTGGCCGGTGAACTCCCGGCTGAATTGATCGAAGGCACTCCCAAGCCGATGAATGTTCCCGGTTTGGTCGATCCCTCCCAACAGTCGCACATGAAAGCTTTGGCCGAGCCGTCTTCGAGGAGAGGCGAAATGGCAGAGATTGAGCAAAAGACCCCGCAGAACACGTCCATGCGCCCTAGCAGTGCGCACCGCAAGCCTCGTGAGGTGGCCCTGTCAGCACCGCATTCCGCTCGTCGGGGGGGTGATGGGGAATCGATGGCAGTGGTCGAGGAGTCATTGGGTCGAAGCATTCCCGCCAAAAAGGGCGGCAATATGCCACTGGATTCCCAGAAACGGCCATCTCCGCCCTCCGCTTCGGTTTCGAGAGCCATCACCTCCACCGGTGTCGCTGACATGGCCGTTCCCGAAGGAGTGGAACTGGAGACAGCCGCTAATGATTTCGGCAGCAGGGGTGATTTTGGAACAGGCTGGGGCAGCGGCGGGGCTACGGGTGGCGTGCCATCCTCCGATTCCAGATCCCGGGGGAAGGAAGCCCTGGAGGCCAAATTGAAACAGCAGACCGAGGCCGGTCAGGGTCAACAGGGTCCCGCCGCAGGCGTCGATCCTTTCGCTCCAGCGGAAGGCAGACGCTCCAGCGATACAAGCTTGGCCGAATCCAAGCTCGGTGCCGACTACAAGTCCCAAGCAGGGGAACGCAGTGAGTATCTCTTCCGCGGCATGGAATACGACGCTCTGGAGTCCAAGGACGTCGATGAGGACGGACTCAGCGATAAAGAAGTTTATACTTACTGGTATGCAGATGAGAGCGGCAAGGACCAAGCCCTCAATGACCACTCCATCCGTGGAGGAGTCAGTGTTGAAGCTCTGGAGGATCAGGATGCCGATTCTTTGGGCTCGATGAGCGATGTGCAATCCGGCGGGCTCAAGCGCGATCTCAGCACCTTGCTGGATATGGACCTGAGCACGGATGGGGATCAGCCCCAGAGCGACAATCTCTCCGGTCTGGCCAAACGCGAAATGATCCGTCGTCACAATGATGCGGCGATGTCCGATAAGCTGGCGATGGATGCCGAACAGGCCCTGAAGGATGGAAATTTCGAATTGGCCAATGAGCGATATGAGGAGGCACTCAGCCAAATCCCCAATGCGCCCATGTTCCAGGACCGCATCGACAAGCTGGAGGCTGAGCTCAAGGAGCTTGAGGAGTTGAAAGAGAAGGCCAAAGAGGAGCCGCGCAAGCGACCCGTGGTCACCGATGAGGAAACCGTCGCTGCCCAGGATCCTTACTCCACCTTCTCACTCAACATCAACGACGCCTCCTTCCGCGTGGCTCAGGCCGCACTGGCCAAGGGTGAAATGCCCGATCCCAATGCGATCAAGGTCGAGCAGTTCTACAACGCGGTGGATTATGGTGATCCTTCGCCCGCCGCCGGCCAGCCGGTGACCAGTCAGATCGAGCAGACCGCTCACCCGGTGATTCCCGGTCGCAACTTGGTGCGCATCGCCATCAAGACGGCCTCCGAAGGCCGCAACGAGGGTCAGCCCCTGCGTCTGACCCTGCTCATTGACCAGTCCGGCTCCATGGCCCGTGAAGACCGTCGCGATGCGATGCTCGAGGCACTTGAGGGCCTGCGTGGTCTGCTCAAGGAAAACGACCAAGTCAATGTGATCGGCTTTGCCCGCACCCCGCGCTTGATTGCCGAGGGCATTCCCGGCAACCAGGGTCAGCTCGAGAAGTTGGTCAACATCGAGGCCAATGAGGGTGGCACCAATCTTGAGGAAGCCATCAAGCTCGGTCAGCAACTCGCCGAGCGCAATCAGCTCGAAGGTGCTCAGAACCGCATGGTGCTCCTCACCGATGGAGCCGCCAATCTGGGTGACGCCGATCCCGATTCTCTGGCCAAGAAGATTGAGAACCTGCGTCAGAAGGGGATCGCCTTCGACATCGCCGGCATCGTGGCCGACGGCCTCAACGACGAATTGCTCTCCGAGATGGCTCGTCATGGCAACGGCCGCTACTACGTGGTCGGCAAGGGCGAGAGCGATCGCTTCGCCGAGCAACTGGCTGGTGCCTTCCGCCCTGCTGCCGAAAACGTCAAGGTGCAGGTGCACTTCAATCCCGAGCGCGTTGGCCGCTACAAGCTGATCGGCTTCGAGAAGGATCGCCTCAACAAGGAAGACTTCCGCAACGATGCGGTGGATGCCGCTGAAATGGCAGCCGAGGAAGCTGGCGTTGCGATTTACCAAGTTGAGACCCTGCCCGATGGGGAAGGCGAGATCGGGGAGGTCAGCGTGCGCTTCCGCGATGTCGCCAGCGGCGAGATGGTTGAGCGCAGCTGGACCATCATCAACGAGATGGACACTCCGGCCCTCGACCAAGCTCGACCCTCGATGCAACTCGCCACGCTCTCGATGATGGCCGCTCAAAAGCTCAAAGGAGGCCCACTGGCCGATGCCATCAACTTCAATGATCTCGGTGAGGTCATCGCCCAGGTCCAACAGCACTTCAAGGGAGACCCTCGAGCTGCAGAGATGCTCGAGATGATCAACCAGTTGAAGTGATTCAAAAAATTTACCGACGCTTTACCGAACCCGCACCCGAACCTGATAGGTCTTGGAGCGGTTCAGAACCCAACCATTACCCATACCCATGATGATGAATGCGCCTACCTTCGCCCCACGAGTTGCAGCCAGACGCTTGCTTTTGCCAATCCGCTGGATCGCTTCGGTCCTCTGTCTCACCGTGATGATGCAAGGCGGGATGGTTCAGGCCCAGGAAGAGGAAACTCCCGACATTGACCCCGATCGCATGGTGGTTTTGCCGTGGTTGCAGCCCAAGCGTGAGGTGCCCTTGTTCTACTCGGTGAAGGCAAAAGTTGAAGCCACCGTTGAACTGGGCGAAATCGCCACTGTTCAGAAGCTCCTGTTCAAGGTTCATCAAGGAAAAGGCAAGACTCTCTCCGTGGCCTTGAGTGGTGAGGGCAAGATTCTCGATGTCGTGGCGAAAATTTCACAGGATCCATTCGGTCCCAGCACGCCGATCGAGGGTTGGGCGCTGCGCACGGAAATAGACGGCAAGCGCTACTTGGACATTCACACGGCCAGCGATGGCGCCGACAGGTATCCGGAGGAGTTGGAGGTGACCGTCAAAACCGAATCCAAATGGGAGGGTTCACAGACCCATCTTTTGCTGCCAGGACCGGATGGAGCCACTGGCTTCAGCCTCGACCTGAAGGTGTACTCGAATCCTCTGGTGAATGTGAAGGTGCTACAGGTCGAAAAGCTTTCCCAAGTGGACCTTGATGAGGAAGTGGAGGGACTTCATCAGATCATGGGTGATAAGCCACGCCATTACCTAGGCCACGAGCTTTCCAGTCTCCGGCTGGAGGTGACCCCATCCGGCCTGAAAGCCGAAGGGCTTGAGATTCTCGATAGTCGCTTGTTCGCCAGACTTGCCGAGGATGGCCGCAGTGTGAGCTACCGCTTGGAGGGACGCCTGCGTTCCGAGAAGGCCGACGCTCGCCTCGAATTGCTGGCCGGGCCGGTGGCCATCATGGATGCGACATCGGGCGATGGCTGGAGAATCGGCTTGAGCCAAAATCAGGCGAAGCAGTGGGTCCACGAACTGGTTGCCACGCGCGAGGGTGAATTTCCCATCCGCTTGGAATTTGGTGCACCCGTTGCAGAAGCAGGGGATTGGAGACAGGTCGACTTCACCATGCTCGCGGGTGTGGTGGTGCCCGTGCGCTTGGAAGGCTTTGAAAAGGGAGTGGAGTTTTCAGGCAAGCGACCGCTGGTGCCGCGCGAGCGCGGAGGTCGCTTGGTGGGCTTCCTGCCTCCGACCGGCAAGGCCGCCATGGCATGGCGCAAGGTGGATGAAGTGGAAGACGGTTCCTTGTTCTTCTCGAGTACGGAGGTCACCGACGTGCGTGTGGGCAGCGGCTTGATGCGTCAGCGCTCCGTCATCGATCTGCGAGTGCTGCAGGGCAAACTGACCAAGCTGGTGTTCGACATGGCCGGTGAAGGAGAAATCCTCTCGGTCAACGGTGACTCCACCGTGGTCGGATGGAAAGTGATTGAGAAAGGCGGCAAGCGTCAGCTTGAGGTTAGCTTGAGTCGCCCGATTGATAAGCAGAAACGACTCGTCATCGAGTCTCAGGTTGGCATGAGCGGCAAGCCTCTGCAGGCCCAAGCAATTCGCATCTCTCCCGAGGGCGCGCTGCGTCACAGTGGCTGGTTGCGCGTGGCCAATGAGGGCTCCGTGCGGGTCGAGGTGATGGATGCCAAGGGCCTGATCCAGTTGGCTCCCCATCAATTCCCCGCGGGTGAAGACAAGTCGCTGCGCCAAGCGGTGGTCTATCGTTTCCCCTCGGCGGACTACGACTACCGGGTGAATGCCTCCCAAGTGCTGCCGGAAATTTCGGTCAACGAAGTCACCATCTACGAATTGGGCGAGTCCGATCGCCGCATCCTGAGTGATCTGGAACTCGACATCCGCGAGGCACCCGTGCGGGAATGGTCGCTGCAGATTCCTGCCGATCACGCCGTTTCCTCGGTGCTCGGTGCTCAGGTGGCCGACTACGCCGTGGGCAGCGAAGTGGTGGATGGCATGCGCACGCTGACTGTCCTCTTCAAAGGTCCGGTGATGAACCGCCAATTGGTGCGCGTGGAAATGGCGCGCAACCAAGCTCCCGAGGCGGGAGCGTGGGCGATCCAACCTCTGGGTTTCAAGGAAGTGAAGTCCCGCCGCGGTTACGTGGGGGCCGTGGCGACGGCTGGCTATCGCCTCGAAGTCGCCAAGAGTGAGGGCCTGGCCGAAATTCCGGTCAGTTTCTTTCCCAATCGGGCGAACGGCCTGCAACAGGCCTTCCGCCTTCGCGACATGAGCTGGAGTCTCGATCTCAAAGTGGAGGCCCTTGGCCAGAGCGTTCAGGCTGACGTGTTCCACCTCTACTCGCTGAAGTCCGGTGCTGCCTATGGCAGTGTCATCATCAACTATTTCGTGGTTGGCTCTCCTGCGACCGAGTGGCGCATTGAGGTGCCCGAAGGTGTGGGCAATATTGACGTGAGCGGACTCAATGTCGGCCGCGATTGGCGCAAGGAAGGCAACACGGTCATCGTGCCGCTGTCCCGCCCGGTGTTGGGTGCCGCTACCGTCGGCCTGACCTTCGAGCAGCCGATGAGTGCCCAAGGGGGCGACATTTCACCCGGCGCCGTGACTCCGCTCGACGTGCAAGGCGAGCGCGGAGTGATCCAGGTGGTCAGCCCGCTGCAGGTCAATCACAGCTCCAGCCGCAAGGGATCCCTGCTGGAAATCGATGCGAGTGAGGTGCCGATGGAGTTCCAATTGCTCAGTGCGGCTCCCACACTCAAGGCATGGCAATACACCGCACGTGACTTCGAGATCGACATGCAGATCGATTGGTTTGAACCCGGTGAGACCATCGATCAGGTCGTCGATTTCCAGGAGCTTCACACCCACATCTCGCGAGACGGCCAATGGGTCACGGATGCGCAGATTTTTGTCAGATCCAAGGGTCGCGGCGTCATTCGCATGAAGTTGCCCGAGGGTTCGAAGCTGTGGGAGGCGCGGGTCAATGGCAAGCCGGTCAATGCCCGCGTCGATGGGGCGGACATTCTGGTGCCCTTGAAGTCGAACGATAATCCGAAGATCAGCATCCGCTATGGAGCTCAGTCGGAGAAGGCGAGCAAGCCAGTGGTGGCAGCTCCGCAATTTGATGTGCCAGTCGTCATTGGAGAGTGGAAAGTGGAAGGCGATGAAGGCCAGCGCTTGATCCCGGATGGAGGCAGCGCGGCCAGCCTGACCCAACCCGTTTTGATGCAGACCGGCTGGCAGTGGATGGCCCAACAATCAGGGATTCTGATGGCCTTGCTCTTGCTTGGATTGCTCGCCTGGGTGCTGCTGCAAGGCAAACCCGGTGGAGCTCAAAGTGTGTTTGGTCTGACCGCCGGCATGATGGCGATTGTGCTTTCGGTCATCGCAGGCATTCATGCCGATGAGACGACCTACCTCGGCAGCAGCACGCTCGAATACGCCGCGCCTGTGGTGGGAGCCAATGAGGCCATCACCATTGAAGTGCTCAATCAGAGTGAATTTGCAGCTCGCCTGAGTTGGGGAGTCATTCTGTTGATGGTGCTGGGGGTTGCGATGGGCTTGGTCGGGCTCTTCAAGAAGGCTCGTTTGCAGATGATGGTAGGAACCACCTTGGTGCTTGCCTCGGTGCTGTCCATTCGAGGTGGCGCGGCTCCCTTCTTTGTCTTCGTGGCGATCGCCCTTGGATTCTGGTGGGTCACCAAACTGCTTCGCGAATTTGCAGTCTGGAGTGAGCGTCGCAAGAAGCGCCTGAAGGCGAAGGCAAAGGCGGCAGCTACCGCAAGTCTTCTGGCCTTGATGTTTGGCATGACGCCATCGGAAGCCAACGCAGCGCCAGAACCTGCCATCCAGGCTGCTGAATCCGTGCAGCATGACTGGGATATCCGGGAAGGACGACTGTATGGAAGTGTGGGCATCACGCTCACGGGCGAAGCGGGAGACCGCTACCTCCTGCTGGATCATCCGGCGGTGCTCAATCGCTTCGTGGGAGATGGACTCAAGGTCATCCATGCAAGTCATGGAGGCGGTCGGGCCTACTGGCTGATTGCCACCCGGGATGGCCGTCTCAACGGAACTGCCGAATTTGAAATGCCGGTTCAGCCGGCCAAAGGGTGGAAGTTGCCAACCGGCCCCGCCGCGCAACAGCGGGTGAAGCTCAAGTGGGACCAGAGTGGTTGGGAATTCACCAGTCCCGCCGCGGTGAAAGTGGAAGAGCTCAATGTTGGCAACAAAGCCAGTGGCGCGGTGATTTCACTCAGCCCCATGCAGGATGTGGTCATCCAGGCCCAAGCTCGCCAGCGGGATGTTTCCACCGAGAAGACTCAGTTCTACAGCGAGGTGTCCAACCTCTTCATCCCCGGTCCGGGTGTGGTCAATGGGCGCCATTTGGTGAAAATCCGGCCGGCCCAAGGCCAGGTCCGACAGCTCACCCTCAAGGTGCCCAAGGGCTATACCGTGAGTGATGTGGGCAATGGTCCCATCGGCAACTGGCGCTTCGATCCGGACAGCCGTGAGCTGCGCGTCATCGTGCAGCCGGCCCAGAGCGAGGGTTTCCGCTTTCTGGTCGAAACCCAACGCAGCGCTGGTGATTTGCCAGTGGATCTCGAGGTGAGTCCCTTGCGCGTTGAAGGCGCCTCCGGCGAAGTGGGCCTCATCGGCATGGCCTTTGGTGATGAGGTTCAACCTGAAGGTTTGAAGCCCATCGGACTCTCCAAGGTGAATCCGAGTGATTTCGATCATTCGTTGATTCCAGTCGCCAACAATCAGCCATTGGCCGTGCTGCTGCACGCCTTCCGCTACGGCTCCGGCGAGGCCTCGCTGAGCTTGCGGGTCAACCCGGTGGCCCCGGAACTGCGTTCGCATGTCTGGCAGTTGATCTCGCTCGGAGAAGACCGTCTGTTGGTGACTGCGGATGTGGATGTCATGATCACCCGTGCGGGTGTCTTCCGCCTGCAACTGGCCGTTCCGGATTCGCTCGAAGTTGAGAGTGCCACCGGTGAGGGCCTCAGCCATTGGACCCAACTCGAAGGCGAGGAAGGCCAGCGCATCATCACGCTGCACCTGACCGGCAAGAGCATTGGCGAGCGCAGCTTCAGTCTCGCCTTGGTTGGTCGTCCGGTCACTGACAGCGAGAAGTGGATGGCTCCGAAGGTCAAACTGCTGGATGCCTCGCGCGAAACCGGTGTGCTGACGGTGGTGCCCGAACGCGGCCTGCGGGTTCGTGCCATCGAGCGCAAACACATCAGCCAGCTGGATGCCCGTGAACTGGCGGGTCAGAGCAGTGCGGTGGCCCGTGCGGCCGTGCGTCCGGACGCCCTGTCCTATCGCCTGCTGCAAAGTGATTGGGTCTTGGGCCTTTCCATTCGTCGCCTGGAGCCCTGGGTGACCGCGCAGGTCTTCCACGACTCGACCATCCGTGAGGGTCAGGTTCTCAACCGTCTTCACATCAATTACCGCATCGACAACGCCGCGGTGAAATCGCGTCGGGTCAAGATCACGGGCCTCGACGAGAAGGCCGCGGCAACGCTGCGTGCCTCCGGTTCTGCTGTTGCTGACTTCGTGCCGGTGGATGGCTCCAAGGAGCTGTGGGAGATCCGTTTCCGCCGCGGGGTCGCCGGTCGTTGTGAGGTGACCCTCGAGTATCAGCGTCCGAGTGCCGAGTCCGGACGCGAATCCATCATGCCCATCGAATTGGTCGATGTTCGCCAAACCCAGACCATTCTCAGCCTGAGGGCCGGTGGTCGCCTCGAGCTTGAGGTCGAGAACACTCCCCGTGGCTGGGTGGAGACGGATTGGTCCGCGGTGAAGAGCCAGGTTGGCAGCCAGGCCGGTCCGGATGCGCCTCATCTGACCTTCAAGGTCGCCGATCCCGAGGGCCCGCTGACCGTGATCATGAAACGCCACGATCTCGCCAATCTGCGCAAGATCCGCGTGTCCGAGGGCACCCTGACCTCGCTGTTGTCTCCCGAGGGCAATGTGCTGACCTCTGCCAGCATGCTCATGCAGGTGGTGGACAAGAGCACGCTTCGTCTGAAGTTGCCGGCAGGTGCGAAACTCTTTCATGTGTCGGTCAACGGCGAGAGTGCGCCGCTGGTGCGTGAGGGAGACGAGTGGCTCTTCTACGTCTTCCCCAATCCTGAAACGGGTGAACCCTCCGAGCTTCGCTTCACTTACTCCGCCGAGATGGCCGATGGGAAGAAGCTGCAAGGTCCGGTCCTGGATGTGCCGATGGAAAACCTCAACTGGCGAGTGATGGTGCCCGAAGGTTGGGAACTCGGTGCTTACGGAGGAGACTTCGAGCTCAAGAACAAGCATCGCGGCAGCATGAGTCAGACCGAAAGCTATCAGACCATGGTGGCCAGCAAGACCCAAGGCCTCAAAAGTGAAGCGATCCAGCTCTTCGACAAGGGCAACGAGTGGGCTTCGAGTGGTGACCAGGAGAAAGCCATCAAGGCTTACCGCAATGTCCTCAACAGTGGTCAGCTGGATGCGGCTTCCACCGAAGACGCACGGGTTCAACTGCGCAAAATCAAGACCCAGCAGGCCCTGCTTGGCCTCAACTCCCGCCGTCAGCGGGTGATCATCGACAACCAGTCCGCGGATGAGCAACAGCAGCTCAACGATCAGATTGGTCAGGCGGCTTCGGTCAATCCGGTGCTGCAGGGCAACTACAACTACGATCCCAATCAGTTCGAGCGCTTCCTGGACGGCAACACCGCGGAAGAGAACGCCGCTCTGAAGGAGATCGCCAGCTGTGTGGTGGCTCAACAACTGGCTGCCGAGCCGGCACCTGCCGCGCTGGACATCACCCTGCCGGAACGTGGTACGGTGCTCAACTTCGGTCGCAGCGTGCAGGTGGGAAGTGACGAGGCCATGGTGCTCGAGATTGAACTCGATCAGGCATCAAGCGGCTTTTCCTTGCTTGCCGTGCTGCTCTGCCTGGCCATTCCGAGCGTCGTGTTCCTCAAACCGCGTGGCAGCAAGAAGGGGTAAGTCAATGGAGTGGCGCTCTCCTTAGAGCGCCATAACAGCCTTGGAAGGCATTCGTGCCTTCCAACCGTACTGGACCTAGAAAGGTCTTGGA
>JAWVYP010000090.1:0-9969 GCA_033722655.1 Akkermansiaceae bacterium
CTCCATGGGTTGCTCATCCTTCACCGGCACATGCCCTTTCTGTGAGTCAACCTTGCGAAAGCGACTTGAACACCATGGGATTTCCTTCTCGAGCAGGAATGCCCTGAGCCCGGTGATGTGGACTCCCTGACCACTCCACATATTCACCACGGCTGCCACATGATACACGACACCCCGCGTCAGCACGCCGTCTGGGAAGTGGTAATCCTCACGGATCGTGCCGGAGGCGGGATTCATTGCCTGACTCATATCGGTGTTCACCGCGATGACGCGGTCTCCCGGGACAAAAGAAACACTCATATTCGTATCATACTTGCAGGGGTCGGACACCTACAGACCCACCCCTATTCATATACATGGGCCTCATATTCACGTGACACCTAAATCGGTTAGGATCTAATACATAGAAGCCCACCACCACTATGCCCCTCCCCTACTCTACAGACTCAAGCGGCTCCATGCTGTGGGAAGGCAGGGCAATTACATTAGCAGACACCAAAGCGATCCTTCTCTACTACAAGCAATGCATAGGAGAGGAGGACGCATGCGGCGAAATTCAGCAGCCCAAGTCACGGGTGTCCGGTTCAATCGATGATTAGGATTTAGAATGCTTTGTCGATGAGCAACTTAGGGCGAAAAATGGATGTGACGCATTTGAACTTCTCTCTGCGATTTTCGAGCATTCCGGTGCATGAACACTGGACGCTTCGTCATTTCCCAAATCCTCGATTTGGTTCACCGCCAAACCCTCGACCGCATCGTCAATCGATACGAGCCCAACACCTCCGCACGTCACTTCGGCTTCCGTCAGCAGTTCATCTGCATGGTGTTCGCCCAGCTCACGTGCCGGGATGGATTGCGCGACATTGCCACCTGTCTCAACGCGCGGCCCGAAACACTCTATCACCTCGGCTTCACCGGCAAAGTCGCCAAGTCCACACTTGCCGATGCCAACGAGTCGCGCGACTGGCGCATCTGGGAGGACCTCGCCAAGAACCTCATCCGCAAGGCAAGACCGCTCTACGTCGGCGAGGATCTTGGCATCGACCTGGACAACACGATCTACGCCCTGGATTCGACCACCATCGACCTGTCGCTCACGCTCTTCAACTGGGCCGACTTTCGCCAGACCAAGGCCGGCATCAAGGTGCACACCCAGATCGATCTGCGTGGCCCCATTCCCACCTGCATCTGCGTTACACGGGCGCGCCAGCACGATGTGAACTGGCTCGACGAACTGTTCTTCGAGGCGGGTGCCTTCTACCTGATGGACCGTGGCTACATGGACTTCGCTCGCCTGGCGTTGATCGCAAAAGCAGGTGCCTTCTTCGTTACACGCGCCAAGAGCAACCTGCGCTTCACGCGGCATTACTCTCAGCCTGTCGATCGTTTCACCGGCCTGCGGAGCGATCATGTCGGCAAGCCCACGATCCAGAAATCCAGAAGCGACTATCCGATGCTTTTGCGGCGCGTCAAATTCATCGATCTGGAAACCGGCAAGTCCTTCGTGTTTCTGACCAATCACCTCGAAATTCCCGCGCTCACTGTGGCGATGCTCTACAAGCTGCGCTGGCGAATCGAATTGTTCTTCCGCTGGATCAAGGGCCACCTGCGAATCAAACATTACTACGGCACGAGTCCCAATGCGGTGAAAACCCAAATCTGGATAGCGGTGTGCACCTACTTGATGATTGCGATCCTTCACAAGCGGCACAATCTGCCTGGCACACTCCACAGAACTTTGCAGGTTTTGAGCGTTCATCCGTTTGAGAAAGTCACTCTGAATCAACTACTTATGGAAACAGATCGCAGATCTTATAGTGAGGCGGATCCTAACCAGCTGAATCTGTGGTAGTTACAACCGGACACCTGTGTGTCCCCATAATTACAGGAGGCTGGGCTATCTCTACTTGTCGTCTTTGCCACCTATCATCTTGTCGGTCAGCTTTTTCGGGAAACCGCCCTCCAGTCCCAGCACCCAGAGGCTGTTGGTGACGGCGAGTTGGGCCATGTCGTTGCCCCTTCTGTCGATGAGGCCGCGGAGGAATTCAGCATGGTCATGGCCCATGAGATGCAGGGCGTGTCCGGCTGCAATCCGGATGCCATCCACCGGGTCCTCGGTCATGGGAATGAGCGCCTCCTCGGCACCCTTGGCTTTTTTCCCGAGCACCATGAAGCCATGGGTGGCCCAGTAGCGGGTGAGCATGTCCTCGGACTTTAGCTTTTCAACCAGCTTGGGCAGAACGGCAGGATCACCGCTGCTGGCTGCGAAGGCCAGCTCGACCAGGGCGGGTAGGTTCTCGTATCGTGCAAATGCTTTCGAGATGGGGTCCTTCCCTGAGTAATCCTTGAACATGGACTCCGGGATCAGACCGGTGTCGCGGGTCTCGATCATGCGCTGTTTCAGGGCCTCGCGCATGGATTTGAGTCGCTCGGCGTGAGCAGGGTCGCCAGCGAGATTGTGGATTTCCCACGGGTCACTCTGGGTGTCGAAGAGTTCCTCGACGGGCTGTGGGCTTTCCCAGATGCGGGCATGCTCCGGCTTGAGTTTGCCCTCCTTCCAGGCCTTGTAGTAGGCCACCCAGCCATCCTGGCTGAACTGGTAGAAGGAGTAAGGGGCCGCGGGGATGTGTGGGGTAAAGCGGCGGATGTATTTCCAGCGGCCATCGGTGAGTCCGCGGCGCATGCCGACGATTTCATCGAAACGGTCGCCGAAGAGGAATTCCATTTCGTCCTTGGCGGCTTGTTCGCGCTTCTTGCCGAGGAAGGGACGGCCCTGCATCTGCTCCGGAATGTCGATGCCAAGCAGCGAGAACAGGGTGGGGGCGAGATCGACAAAGGCCACTGGCTCCTCGGGAGCGCTCCCCGCCTTGAAGGGCGAGAGGTGAGCCCACTTTTCGGGGAAGTGGACGATCATGGGAACCTTGAGGCCGGTGTCCTTGAGGTAGCGCTTGCCACGCGGCAGTACGCCGCCGTGGTCGGAATAGTAGAAGACAATAGTGTCCTCGGCGTGGCCCTGTTCCTCGAGCTCCTTCAGAATGCCGCCCACCTGGCCATCGAGGATTCCAATGATCCGGTGGTAGACAGCGATGTCGCTGCGGATTTCGGGTAGGTCGGGCAGGTAGGGGGGCACGATGACCTTTTCAGGGGGGAGTTGCTCATTGGGTTCGGGCTTCTTATAGGGAAAGAGCGAACTCTCATGGGAGGTCTCGATGTTGAAGATGGCGAAGAAGGGTTGGTCCTTGTCCTTGCGCTTCCTGTAGTGGGCGTTTTTGCCGCAGGAGTCCCAGAGGTCTCTGTCCTTCATCTTGGCGTTGTAGTCGGTTTTTTTGGCGTTCGTGCAGTAGTAGCCCGCCTCCCTCAGAGAGGTCACATAGGGCACGAAGCGCTCTTCGACGGGGTAGCTGCTGCGCATGTGCTGGGTGCCTGTGGTGGTGGCGTAGGCTCCCCGGAGGAGGGTCGAGCGGGCGACCGCGCAGACGGGCGCGTTGGAGTAGGCGTTCTGGAAGCGGATTCCATTTGCGGCCATGGCATCGAGATTCGGTGTCTGGGCCTGGGCATTGCCATAGCAGCCCAGCCAGTGGGCACCATTGTCCTCGGAGGTGATCCAGAGGATGTTGGGCCGGTCGGCAGCCAGAAGGGGGAGAGGGGTGAGCAGAAGAAACAGGATGCAGAGGTGCTTCATGGGGATAGATATACTTGGGTGTATGGGCCCGGTCTATCCTCTAAACGGAGGCGGTCTAAAGCTCGCGGTCCTCAGCGGTGTGACCGCCTCCAACTCGGCGCCCTCAGGGGGGGAACTTGAACCGGTTCCTCAACTGAAGTAGCGCACACCCGCCTTGAAGATGGGCTGCAGCTTGTCGCCGTGGATGTTCTTGGCGACCATCTTGCCTGCCCGTTCGCTGTGACCCATCTTGCCGAGCACTTTACCACAGGGGCTGGTGATGCCCTCAATGGCGGCGATGGAACCGTTGGGGTTGCTGCGCGGATCCATGGAGGGGCGGCCCTGGGCGTCGGTGTATTGGGTGGCGACCTGGCCGTTCTCGGCGAGCTGTCTGACCATGGCCTCACTGGCCATGAACTTGCCTTCGCCGTGCGAAAGCGGGACGGCGTGAAGATCGCCGACCTGACTCATGCACATCCAAGGCGATTGGGTGCTGACCACACGGGTGGTCGCGTAACAGGAGATGTGGCGGCTGATGTCGTTGTGCACCAGGGTGGGGGAATCGGCATCGGGATCTCGAATTTCGCCGTAGGGCACGAGGCCGGTCTTGATCAGGGCCTGGAAGCCGTTGCAGATGCCCAGCACCAGACCGTCGCGGTTCTTGATGAGATCCATGATCGCATCGGCGATGCGCGGGTTTCGCAGGACGGTGGCGATGAACTTGGCGGAGCCGTCGGGCTCGTCACCTGCACTGAAGCCGCCGGGCAGCATCAGGATCTGCGATTGGCTGATGGCCTTGGCGAGGCCTTCGATGGACTCCTCGATGTGCTGGGTGGTGAGGTTGCGGAAAACTTGGATCTCGGTCTCGGCTCCTGCCTCGCGGAAGACCTTGGCCGAGTCATACTCGCTGTTGGTGCCGGGGAAGGCGGGGATGATGACCTTGGGCGGGATGATCGTGGAGGGATGCTGTGCTGCCGGTGCTCCGCCGGTGAACAAGGGGACTTCGATCATCTGGCGATCCGCCGGTTCCGGGAGGGTGGGATAGACGGGCTCGAGGGTCCTTTCCCAAGCGCTTTGCAGAAGGGCGACCGGGTGGGCTTCGCCGTTGAGGGTGAGGATGGGTTCGCTGACCGTGGTGCCGAGTTTCACGGCTCCAAGGGATGCGGGCAACTCGTCGCTGTGTTCGATCAGGAAGGAGAGGGTGGCGCTGGCAATGAGGTCTTCGTCGGTCTCGATCGTTGCGCCAAAGCCGTTGCCGAAACACATCTTGGCGAGGCCGGCACCGATGCCGGCGGGGCCTGCGTGGTGCATGGAGAGGATGTCTCCGCGGCCGTTGGCTTCGTAGAGGGTATCGGCCTTGGCTTTGAGGGATTCGAAGTCGGGCAGCAGGTCACAGTCACGCCCGACCTGGACCAGGGAGATCTTGCTGCCAGCCTGTTTGAATTCGGGCGAGCGGGCGTGGGAGGCGAGGCCGGGTGCAAGGGCGAAGGACACCAGGGTGGGCGGGACGTCGAGCTCGTTGAAGGAGCCCGACATGGAGTCCTTGCCGCCAATCGCGGCGAGGCGCAAGGAATGCTGGGCGTGCCAGGCGCCGAGAAGGGCTGCAAGCGGCAGACCCCAGCGTTTGGGATCGTCGCCCAACTTCGGGAAGTATTCCTGGAGGGTGAGGCGGATGTCACTCAGGCGGCCACCGGCGGCCACAATCTTGCAGACCGATTCGGTGATGGCGTCGGCGGCTCCGTGGAAGGGCGAGCGCTCGGAGAGATAGGGGTCAAAGCCCCAGCTCATGTAGGTGCAGGCATTGGTCTGGCCTTCGAGCAGGGGCAGCTTGGCGACCATGGCATCGGGCGCGGTGATCTGCTGGCTGCCGCCGAATGGCCACAGCACGGTGCCCGCACCCACCGAGCCGTCGAACATTTCACCGAGGCCCTTCTGTGAAGCCACGTTGAGGCTGGCAAGATGCTCCTTGAGAGAGGTGGCCTGGGGGTTGCCACTCGCATCCGCCTTGGCGACGTGGATGGTGGCGCTCTGTTGGACGCCGTTGGTGTCGAGAAACTCGCGGGTGAGGTTGACGATGGTCTGTCCGCGCCAGTGCATGACCAGCCGGCCGCTGTCGGTGACATCGGCGACGTGTACGCATTCGAGGTTCTCCTTGTCGGCCTCGGCGATGAAGTAGTCGACTTCGCTGCGATCCACGCAGACGGCCATGCGCTCCTGGGATTCGGAGATGGCAAGTTCGGTGCCGTCGAGACCGTCGTATTTTTTGGGCACGGCATCGAGATTGATGTCGAGGGAGGGAGCGATTTCGCCAATCGCCACCGACACGCCGCCCGCTCCGAAGTCGTTGCAGATTTTGATCTTCTTGGTGAGCTCCGAGTTGCGGAAGAGGCGCTGGATCTTGCGCTCGGTGGGGGCGTCGCCCTTCTGAACTTCGGCGGAGTTTTCGAGCGCGCTATCGTCGTGTTCCTTGGATGAGCCGGTGGCTCCACCAACGCCGTCGCGACCGGTGCGGCCACCAATGAGAAGAATTACGTCACCCGGGGAGGGGCTGCCCCGAAAGACCTGTGAGCGGGGAGCGGCGGCGACCACGGCACCAATCTCGAGACGTTTGGCGACGTAGCCGGGGTGGTAGACCTCGGCGACCTGGCCGGTGGCCAGGCCAATCTGGTTGCCGTAGGAGGAGTAACCGTGGGCGGCCACCTGGCAGATCTTCTTCTGCGGCAATTTACCGGGCAGGGTGTCGGCGAAGGGAGTGAGCGGGTCGGCGGCACCGGTCACGCGCATGGCCTGATAGACGTAGGAGCGGCCGGAAAGGGGATCGCGAATGCAGCCGCCAAGGCAGGTGGCGGCACCACCGAAGGGTTCGATCTCGGTGGGGTGGTTGTGGGTCTCGTTCTTGAACATCACCAGCCACTCCTCGTTGGGGCTGTCATCGATGGAGACGGGCACCACGATGGAAGCGGCGTTGACCTCCTCGGAGACCTCGAGGTTGTCGAGTTCCCCCGAGGCGCGCAGCTCGCGCATGCCGATGAGGGCGATGTCCATCAAGGTGACGGGCTTGTCGTCGCGGCCAAGCTTGCTCTTGGTTTCGAGGTAAGTCTTCCAGGCTTGGGCCACCGGGCCGTCGGGATCCTCAAAGCTGACCTCGTCGATCTTGGTGAGGAAGGTGGTGTGGCGGCAGTGGTCGGACCAGTAGGTGTCGAGCACCTTGATCTCGGTGAGGGTGGGCTCGCGGCCCTCCTGCTTGCCGAAGTAGTCCTGACAGAAGGCGACGTCCTGGGCGGACATGGCCAGTCCGAGCTCCTCGCGGATCTCCTCAGGCGATTTGGAGTTGAAGCTGTCAAGGGAGGGGACGTCTTCGGGCACCTTGGGAGCTTGCCGTTCGGTCTCGGCTTCGACGGGGACCTCATGGGAGTCTACTGCGTTGATGACGTAGTCCTTGATGGCCTGCAGTTCCTCGGAGCTGACCTCGCCCTCGAGGATGATGACGCGCGCAGAATAGACCTCGGGGCGTTCCTTGCCGGTGAGAATCTGCACGCATTGAGCAGCCGAGTCGGCGCGCTGGTCGAACTGGCCAGGCAGGTATTCGACGGCGAAGGCCGTTTCGTTGTCGGAGAGGTCGATGCTGGAGCTGGCGGTGTCGACCTGTGGCTCGGAGAGGATGAGGCGAGTGGCCTCGGCGAATTCTTCGTCGCTGAGCCCGGCGACATCGTAGCGCTGGAGAATGCGCAGGCCCTTGAGTTGCTCCAGTCCGAGGGACTCGTGAAGGTCGTGGAGAAGGTGGCGGGCCTCAGCGTTGAAGCTGGCCTTTTTTTCAACGAAAATGCGATTCATCAGCGGGGGAGCTACGGAAGCGGGAATGCTAAGGGCCAAGCCTGTGAGAGCAAGGCGAATGAGGAATTTGGGACCTGTTTCATCGAAACGCTGAGGCGCAAAGGGTGCAGAGGGCGAGGAGGAAAGCGCAGAGCATGATTTGGAGGTCGCCATGGGCTTATTCTCAGCCTCAGGAAGCGGCTGAAAGCCAGATTTTGGAACGGATCTGTTGCCAGCGATCAACCCATTCGCTCTCCAAGCTCTGTGCGTTTCACTCTGATTGAAAACCGCACCTCAGCATCTCGGCGTTCTTCGCGCCTCCGCGTTTCGCTTTGATCCAAACAATCAGGCCTTGGGCGAGGAAAAGGCCCGATCCTGAAGCGAATCGACCACATCACTGGGAATCGAACTCGGATTGGCGTATTCGAAGTGGCGTCCCTCGAAGTTGCGCAGGACCACCTTACCCTCGGTATTTTTAACCACGTAGTCCGGGTTGATGGGAATTTTGCCGCCGCCACCTGGGCCATCGATGACAAATTGAGGCACGGCGTAGCCGGTGGTGTGGCCGCGCAGGCCCTCGATGATCTCAATGCCCTTGGCCACCGAGGTGCGCAGGTGGGAGGAACCGGTGATGGGGTCGCATTGATAAAGGTAGTAGGGGCGCACGCGGCACATCAGCAATTTCTGCACGAGCTCCTTCTGCACTTCAACCGAGTCGTTGATGCCCTCGAGCAGCACGCTCTGGTTGCCCATGGGCACGCCGGCGTCGGCGAGGCGGCCGAGGGCGTCGCGGACCTCGGCGGTCAGCTCCTTGGGGTGGTTGCAGTGCACCGAGATGAAAAGCGGGTGATGCTTCCTGAGCATCTCGCAGAGCTCGGGAGTGATGCGCTGGGGCAGAAAGATGGGGATGCGCGAGCCGATGCGCACGAACTGGATGTGCGGGATGGAGCGCAGGCGGGTGAGGATGCGGTCGAGGCGTGAGTCGGAGAAGAGCAGGGGATCGCCACCGCTGAGCAGGACGTCGCGGACCTGCGGGGTGTTTTCGAGGTATTCGAAGGCGGCCTCCCACTGGGTTTCAAGCTGCTGTTCGCCGACGCCCGAGACGACCCGCGAGCGGGTGCAGTAGCGGCAGTAGGAGGCGCAGCGGTCGGTGACCAAAAAGAGTACGCGGTCGGGGTAGCGGTGGACCAGGCCGGGCACCGGCATGTGGCTGTCCTCACCGCAGGGGTCGGCCACTTCCTCGGGGGCGGTCCAGCCTTCCTCGAGGCGGGGGATGACCTGACGGCGGATGGGACAATTTGGATCGTCCTTGTCGATCAGGTTGAAAAAGTGCGGCGTGATGGACATCGCCAGCTTGTTGCCGGCCAGCAGGGCGCCGGCGCGCTCGACGTCGGTGAGCTCCAGGCGTTCCTCCAGTTCGGCGAGCGAGTCAATGCGGTTGCGCAGCTGCCATTTGGGATCATGCCACTGCTCCATGGCCTCCTGCGGCCAATAGCCGGGGGCGTGGGACTGGAAGTGGGAGTCGATGGGTGACGGGCTGGGAGATTCGTTGGCTGGCATGGGAAGCCGGTGGAAAAGGAAGGGAAGAAGTCGCAGTTTCGGCCAGATCCACGAAATCGCAACGGGAATTTCGTGGAAGCGAGCGGGGGGAACTAGTTTGCGGCCTCGAGCCGGGCCGCCCGCCGCAGCCATTCGACCAGTTTTCCGGCAGTGATGGCAACATTCGCGGCGCTGGGTACCGCATCCTCTCCGAGACCATTGCCGGACATGATTTGCAGGATCCTGAGGGAGGATTGCTCGAGCTCGTGGATGATCGGGATGGCCTGGTCGCGGGGCGAAAACCTGCCCAGCTGACCCATGGATTCGGATTCCGGTTCCGACAGCTCCCCCGAGTGGAGGGCCAGCAGGTCGGGGCCGAGATCCATGGTTTCCAGATAGAAGACCAGGGCCGGGCGCTCCATGGTTCCCTGCAGGTTGCGGATTGCCACCTCGCAGGGTCGATCCGGATCGTTGCCGCAGGGCAGGAAGAGGAAGTGGATGTCGGTGGGAAGATCGTCACGCGACATGGTCTGGGCGATCCCCATCAGTGCGGCCACCGCACTCGAGTCCGCGCGGATGGATTGGCTGCCGGGAGCGGTGTCGTAGGAGGTCATCACCCAGATCGGGCGGCCCTTGTTCCTGGCCTGATCCAGACTTGCCCGGATGACCGGTGCCTCATCCGGGCCCGGAATGCGCTTGATGGTGTAACCGGTGTTGGACGGTCCGAGGGTGCCGTCAATCATGGCGGCCGCCTGAACCAGCTTCTCGGGGTGATCCGAGTTGCGGGGGCCGATGACTTCGATGAACTTGCGCATGTCCTCGGCAATGCGCTCCTCGGACATCTTGAGGGCGTAGCGCCGGTTGCGCTCCTCTTCCTCCTGGTCGTCGCTGCGCAAGGACCACCACACCGCCACTGCCGCCGAGAGGGCCAGCCAGAGCGGGACCAGGAGGAG
>JAWVYP010000091.1:0-9949 GCA_033722655.1 Akkermansiaceae bacterium
CATAGACCGCCGCTACAGGAGTGCATCGTATCCAGTGGAACAAATAACTAGGAACTAAGAACCAGGAACGCGTGATGAAGTCACGCCTACCACAGCCCAAATTTCCCCGTCTGCATGATGTAGAGCCCCATCAGAAGGTTGGCCACCGCGTGCATGACCACACAGGCCCCCAGATTCTTGCTCCAGATGCAGAACACATAAGTCAGGCTGCCGTAGACAAAGGCCCCTGCCCAATCCACCGGTGCATGGGCGAGCATGAACAGGCCGGTGACCACGAAATAGGACAGCCAACTGCCCTTGCCGAAGGGCTGCTTCCAGTAGTCGCCATCCCAGTCCAGCACCAGGCGCATCACGAAACCCCGCCAGAAGATCTCCTCCACCAAGGCCACCACGACCACCGCGCGCACGAAACGCATGATGAGCGCGCTCCAATAGGCGGCGGGATTCTCGAAGATTCCGGGATCGAAACCATCCTCGCGCGGCATCACCCCCAGCCATCTCAACAGGCCTTCCGGCTTACCTTCGATGCCCTGCACTTCGTGCAAATGGGTCGGCAGCAGCCAGAAGCCGATGCCCACGGCTCCAAATATGACCGCGATCGCACTCCACTTGAGCGACCAGCGGAATTCGTAATGCCGCCAATACCAGGCCAGACAAACCAGGCAGGAGAGGGTCTGGAGCGGATACACCCACAAGGCCGGGTCCTGCTTCCACCACGGAGCGGCGGGATGATTCCATTGCACGAATTCAGAGGCGATCTGGAGGATGAGCAGAAATCCCATGAAGACCGCAAAGGGCACCACGTAGGCACGCGTCAGACGTGTTGCATTGTGGGTAATTTCCCCTTTCGTGGCTTTCATGCCTACAGACCTTGCAGGAAACGCTGCATGCGGGCAACCGCTTCCTGAATGTCCTCAAAGGCGGTCGCATAGCAGCAACGCAGGAAACCCTCACCAGAGGGACCAAAGGCGCTTCCTGGGACGCAGGCCACGTTCTCAGCCTCGACGAGACGGGTCGCAAATTCACTGCTGGAAAGGCCGGTCTTGCGGATGTCGGGAAAGACGTAGAAGGCCCCGCCTGGAGAATGGCAATCGAGGCCCATCTCATTGAGTTTTTTGACCAAGTAGTCTCGGCGCTGTTTGTAGCTCTGTCGCATTTCCTCGACGGCTGCCTGGCCGTTTTCGAGTGCCTCCAGAGCGGCATTCTGGCTCATGATGGGCGCACACAGCATGGAATACTGGTGGATCTTCATCATCGCCTCGATGATGGGCTGCGGCGCGCAGGCGTAGCCGAGGCGGAAGCCGGTCATGGCAAAGGCCTTGGAGAAACCGTGCAAGAGGATGGTGCGCTCCTGCATGCCGGGCAACGAGGCGATGGAGAGGTGCTTTTCCTCGTCATAGCGCAGCTCGCTGTAAATCTCGTCGGTCAGCACGATGAGATCGTGCTCGATGGCCAGCTTGGCGATTCCTTCGAGGTCCTCACGGCTGGCGCAGGCTCCGGTGGGGTTGGTCGGAAAATTGAGCATCAGGACCCTGGACTTGGGCGTGATCGCCTTGGCGAGGGCCTCGGGCTTGAGTGAAAAGCCATCCTCCTTGGTCGTCACCACCGGCACGGCCACGCCGTGGGCCAGGGCGATGCTCGGGTTGTAGGACACGTAGCAGGGCTCGTGGTAGATCACCTCGTCACCCGGATTGAGCAGGGCTCGCAAGGCAATGTCGATGGCCTCGGACACGCCCACGGTGACCAGCACGTCGGTCGTGGCCCTGTAGGACACATCAAAGAATCCCTCCACGTAGCGGGCGATGGCCTTGCGCAGGCTCAGCAGGCCCAAGTTGGAGGTGTAGGTGGTCTGGCCCTTCTCGAGCGAATAAATGGCGGCCTCTCGGATGTGCCAGGGGGTCACGAAGTCCGGTTCCCCCACCCCCAGCGAGATCACGCCCTCCCGGCCCTGGACCAATTCAAAGAAGTCGCGGATCCCCGAGCGAGGGATGGCGGCAACGGCGTGGGCAATTTTTGATTCGTAGTCCATGGAGGTCCGGCGGGAACGCGGGCGCATCCAAACGGGCATTTCCCCCGCCGTCAATGCCCCGATTGAAGCCAATTCATCGCCCGCTGATCCCTAGCGGACCTTTGGGCGGGAGGAATCTTGCCAAATCCGGCTCACAAATCCATAAGTTTGCCCGTGGAACCCATTACTTTCCAACCCCTCTACATGGAACGCGTGTGGGGCGGACGCGAACTGCAACATCACTACCAGCGCGTCCTGCCGGAAGGCTGCGGCCCGATTGGCGAAGCCTGGGAGCTCGTCGACCGCGTCGATCATCAATCGGTCGTCAATCACGGCCCCCTGACTGGCACCACCCTGCACGAACTGTGGACCCGCCAACGCAGAGAAATTTTCGGCGATTGCCCCGACAGCGAGCGCTTCCCGGTGCTCATCAAGATTCTCGACTGCCGCGAGGACCTCTCGCTCCAGGTCCACCCCCCCCAGGGCATCGCCGCCGAACTGGGCGGCGATCCCAAAAACGAGGTCTGGTACATCGCCCATCAGGACGAGGGCGCCAGACTCCACATCGGCCTGCGCGAGGGAGTGACACGCAAAGTCTTCACCCAAGCCCTCGAACAGGCCAATCTCGACGCCTGCCTGCATTCCATCGAGGCCAGCCGGGGGCAATCCATTTACATCCCCTCCGGCCGACTGCACGCCATCGGCGGCGGCTTTCTCATCCACGAGATTCAGCAGAACTCAGACACCACCTACCGGGTCCACGACTGGAACCGGATGGGACTCGATGGCCAGCCGCGAGAACTCCACATCGAGGAGTCGATGAAGTGCATCGACTTTGAGGACGTGGAACCCGGGATGACAACCGGTGCCTGCGATCACGACTGTGGCGAGTTCCGCATCCGGGAACACGAACTCGGTCCAGGCGAGGGCATCGGCAATCCGCAGCCCGGGCGTTTTTCCCTCATCACCCTCACCGAGGGGCTGCTGCGCAGTGGTGAAGGCCGAGCCTTCACCCTTGGCGACACCCTCCTGCTGCCACAAGAGAGCCCATTGCTGACCGCAGCGACTCCTGTCAAACTGATCCAGACCACCCTGGTTTCAGGCTGATTCGAGCGTTTCCATCACCCGCTCGAAGGGAATGGACTCCAGCAGACCGAAGGCATCGTGACGTGAGAGTCGGGCGCGGGTCGCGGCCGGGCTGCTGATCCCACAGAGAAAACGGGCCAGCTGGCGCGGCGTCTTGAGGGGCGCATGCCCCTCCTCCTTAACTCGCTGGATGACCTCCAAGGCCTCGCCATCGATCTCGCTCGCGCCGGAACCAGGCAAGGGTTGGGGCGACTCTCCGCGGCAGCGGTCGCAGTGGCCACACTCACCAATGTCCTCGCCGAAGTGGCGGGTCACGAAGTTTGTCAGGCAGCTCTCCGACTCGGCCAGTTCGACCACCTGGCGAATCCGCGACAGATCCGCGCTCTCCCGTTGGCGGAAACGCTCGTCCAGCCGCTTCGCCAACTCCTTCAGATCGATGTCTTTCTGCAGCAGGCGGTAGCCCTGACGAATGCGGCTGCGCTTGAGGGCGACATCCCCTGCCTCTTCCAGATGGCCCAGGGCCGCCGCAATGCGGTTGCGGTCCTCGCCGGTTGCCATCGCCACTTCATCGAGTTCGAAGGTGTGCCAAATGCGGCCCTGCTTGGCCGCAGCGAAGATGCGTCGCAGAAAGTCCTTGCGTCTGGCGTCGTAGCCCGAAAGCACCTTGTCGAAGTCGCGGATCAACTTGACCGCCATGCAGGCGTAGAAGGGTTTGGTGGCGACAATCACCTCTTCGAGTTCGAGGTAGGTCAGCAAGGTGTTGACCACCAGGGGCCGGATGTCGTTGACCGTGGAAAGCTCATAGACCGATACATCGAAATCGCGCCCCAGACGCAGGACGTGGTCGATGAGATTGCGCATCGCTTGGGGAGAGGGTGTGTCGCCATGGACGAAGTTCTCGAGCGTGATCAGATCGTCGCCACAGGCGAGCATCTCGCAAACCGAGGGCAGGCCATCGCGTCCCGCGCGCCCCGTCTCCTGCGAATAGTTCTCGATCGACTTGGGCAGGTTGTAGTGGAAAACCGCGCGGATGTCCGCCTTGTCCACGCCCATGCCGAAGGCAATGGTCGCCACCATCACCCGCAACTCGCCGCGCATGAACTTTTCCTGGGCCTCCTCGCGGAATTCCGGCGGCAGGCCCGCGTGATAGGCCTGGGCCGATACTCCATTCTTCTTGAGGAAGGTCGCCACCGATTCCGCCGTCTGTTGCAGGGTGACATAAACCACCACCGGACCCTCCTGCTGGCCGAGCCGTTCGAGCAACAGCCCATTGCGATCCACTGCCGCCACCGGACTCACCCGCAGGTCCAGATTGGCGCGGTGGAAGGAGAGACTAACCTGGTCGTCCTCAGCAATGCCGAACTCGCGGCGGATGTCGCGTGCCACCTCGGGCGTGGCGGTTGCGGTCAGGCAGAGCACGCGGCGGATATCGAGATCCCGGCACAACTTGGCCAGTTTGAGATAGTCGGGACGAAAGTTGTGTCCCCATTCCGAGATGCAGTGGGCCTCGTCAATGGCCACCATCTCAATCTTCAGACGCGCCAGCTGGCGCCGGAAACCCTCGTTTGCCAGCCGTTCCGGTGCGACGTAGAGCAGCTTGATCTCGCCACTGCGAAGCCCCTTCATCACAGCCTCGTATTCTTCGCGCTCCAGCGAGGAGTCGAGACGGGCCGCGCCCACCCCCTTGGTGCGCAGTGCATCGACCTGATCCTTCATCAGGGCAATCAGCGGAGAAATCACCAGGGTAAGCCCATCGAGCTTGAGCGCCGGCAACTGGTAGCACAGCGATTTGCCGCCGCCGGTCGGAAACACGGTCAGCACCGGGCGCCCTTCGAGCAACTTGGCGATCGCCTCCGCCTGCCCTTCGCGGAATTCCTCAAAGCCGAAGATGTCTTTCAAGGTGTCGCGCATCGCGCTCAATCTGTGGTCCAGACCTCCCTTCATCAAGCCCGGAGCCCGAAGATGAATGCGAAAGCACGGGATTCAGGGGCATTCGCGCTTGGTGCTTGGCAAGCCAGTGCAGCCGTTCAAAATTCAGCCATGTTTAGCGCCAAGGATCTCAAACCCGAGCAAGTCGAAAGCCTCAGGAAACTCGCCGCCGAGGGGGCCACCCTTTCCGATTTGCAACGCCATCTCAAGGAAGAGGAGAACATCTCGGTCACCTACATGGACATGCGCTTTGCCATCCTCGATCTCGGCATCGAGCTAATCGAGGAAAAGAAGGAGGACGAGCCCAAGGCGGAAGACCTCGAGCAGGCCATGGAGCCGAAGAAGGAGGCCACCGGATCGGTGTCCGTGACGATGGACAACATTGCCCATCCGGGTGCGATGGTCAGCGGCAAGGTCACCTTCAGCGACGGCGAAAGAGCCGTCTGGATGATCGACTCCAACGGCCGCCCCGGCCTCGACCCCGACACCCCCGGCTACCGCCCCTCCCAGGAAGACGTCATGGAATTCCAGACCCAACTCCAAACCCTCCTCCAACAAAAGCAGGGAGAACTGTGAGCCAAGTTCAGATTTCAGATTGAAGAATTGAGATTTGCCTCACATGCAAGCCGTTGATGTCCTCATCGATTACCTCAAAGCCGAAGAAGCTCGGGGCAAGTCGCACATTCTCCTCGATGATGAGTCTCGTGAGCAACTGCGCGAGCTCTACATCAAGGCCAGGGACACGGTCCGTGCGCCCGCAAAGCCAAAGGCAGCGCCGCCCGCAACATCGAAGCCAGCCAGCGAACCCGCCCCCCAAATCTCAACGGCAGTACCCGCCAGCGAACCCGAAACGCCTCCCGCGCGCATCGTCGTCGAGGGCGAGAGTCGTGAGGAACGTCTCGCCAGCCTCCGCCAGCAGGCCGAAAACTGGGCCCCAGCTCGCGCCATGGACAGCTTGCGCGACACCATGGTCTTTGCCATCGGCAATCCCGAGGCCCGCCTGATGCTCGTCGGGGAGGCTCCCGGCTACGAGGAGGAGCGACGCCAGGAACCCTTTGTTGGTCCTGCCGGTCGCAAGCTCGACGACATCCTCAAGGCCATGGGCCTGTCGCGCGAAACCGTCTACATCTCCAACATCGTCAAATTCCGTCCGGCCACCCCGCGCCAGACCACCAACAACCGCAAACCGACTCCGGAGGAAATGGCGGTCTGCCTGCCTTTCGTCATGAAGGAGATCGAGATTGTCAAACCCGACTGCATCATCGCCCTCGGCGGCACGGCAGCCGAGGGACTCCTCAAGCTCTCCGGCAGCGTCACCTCCATGCGCGAGAAATGGCACGCCATCGACGGCATTCCGACCCGCGTCAGCTACCACCCCAGCTACCTCTTGCAGAGCGGCTCGGGCAACGAAGTCAAACGTAAGCTCTGGGAAGACATGCTCGCGGTGATGGAGAAGCTCGGCATGGCCATCAGCGAAAAGCAGAGATCCTTCTTCCTGCCAAAATCCTAGCCCGGATCTTTCATGATTCTCGTGGGCGAGGCAGTTTCTCTCACTGGGACAGCCCCTCTTCACCCAGCCACTTGCTGGGTTTGGGCGTGTCCTTGCGGCGCAGACCGAACTGGCGCACCGCGTGGCGCTTGAGATGGGCCTTGGCTTCCTCGACATCGTCGGTGAAGAAGATCAGGTCCGGATCGTCGGGACTGATGGTGCCGGCCTCGGCCATCCGGTAGATGAAGTCCATCAGCGGTTTCCAGTAATCCTTGCCCATCAGCACGATGGGAAAGTTGCGCAGCTTGCCGCATTGGATGAGCGTCATGGTCTCAAAAAGCTCATCCAGGGTTCCGGCGCCGCCCGGCATGACCACAAAGCCGTAGGAATACTTCACCAGGATGACCTTGCGGGTGAAGAAGTAGCGCATCTCGATGGAGCGCTGGACATAGGGATTGGCGCCTTGCTCAAAGGGCAGCTCGATGTTCACACCGATGGAGCGGCCACCGGCTTCATAAGCGCCCTGGTTGCCGGCCTGCATGATGCCTGGGCCGCCACCCGTCACCACAGTGAAGCCAAGTTCCGCGCAGGCCTCACCCATCTTGCGGGCCAACTCGTAATACTCGGTGCCGACCTTGGTGCGTGCGGAACCGAAAATGGTGATGCAGGGACCGGCGAAGTGCAGGGCACGGAAGCCGCGCAGGAAATCGCGGCCCACCCGGAAAAGGGTGATCAGGTTGTGGATCCGGGAGCGATGACCGGACAGCAGCGAGGTATCCGCCGTCTCCAGCTCGAAGATCTCCTGCTGGCGAATTTCCTCCTCGGTGATCTCGTGCTCATCACACTCGGGCTGTTCCGGACATTTCTTTTTGCTCATCCCGGACAGTCAAACCCCTCCTCCCACCATGTGCAAAATGAAAAAGGCGCGACCGCTTTCGCAGTCGCGCCCTGAAGATTGAGAGATCAGACGGATCAGTCGGCGAAGTTCTCGGCGACCACGTCCCAGTTGACCACGTTCCAGAATGCGGAGAGATACTCCGGACGCTTGTTCTGGTACTTGAGGTAATAAGCGTGCTCCCAGACATCGATGCCGAGCAGGGGCTTGCCGTCACAACCGGCAATTTTAGCACCCATGCAGGGGCTGTCCTGGTTGGCGGTGGAGCAGACTTCAAGCGAGCCGTCGTCCTTCTTCACCAGCCAGGCCCAACCCGATCCGAAGCGGGTGGCACCGGCGTTTTCGAACTTGGACTTGAACTCATCAAAGGAACCGAAGGCCTTGTCGATGGCTTCGGCGAGTTCACCGCTGGGGCCGGCAGCACCGCCCGGGGCGATGACTTTCCAGAAAAAGCTGTGATTGGCGTGACCGCCACCGTTGTTGCGGACGGCCGTGCGGATGTCTTCGGGCACGGAGCCGAGGTCGCCGACGAGCTCACAGATGGACTTGGACTCCAGCTCATCCTTGCCCTTGATGGCGTCGTTGAGCTTGGTGACGTAGGCGTTGTGGTGCTTGGAGTGGTGGATCTCCATGGTTTGCGCGTCGATGTGGGGCTCGAGCGCGTCGTAGGCGTATCCGAGTTCGGGTAGTGAATGGGCCATGTTTTCTTGGTGTATGGGGTTGGTCTTGAAGACGGGTTGCAGTTTGCTTTTGCGAAACGCTGCTGCCCTGATAGGACAGGCACGCGCTCGACACATTCAAGAAACCGAGCCTGCAGCTGGCCGCAAGCGAAAATCCCGTATGAACCTCCAAGATTTGCCTACCTCCACCCTGGCTGCCGCTGTTGGCGGCCTCGGTCTCACCCTCGGTGCCCTCATCGCCTGGCTGGTCGCGAGGAGCAAGGCCTCAGCCATCTCCGCCCGGCTAGAGGCCGAAAAGGAACGCGCCAAGGATCTCGGCGAGCGGCTGGCGGAATCCAGCCAACGCGAAGATCAACTCGAGGAGAAACTGCAACAACTGCGTGGCGAGATCACCCGCACCCAGACCCAGCTTGAATCCGAGCTCAAGGCCGCCGAGGAGAAACAGGCCCTACTCAACCGGGCGGAGGAAAAACTCACCGACACCTTCCGCGCCCTCTCCTCGGAAGCCCTCAAGGTCAGCTCCGAGCAATTCCTCCAACTCGCCAAGACCTCGCTGAGCACTCAGACCGAACAGGCCAAGAGCGAACTCGAGAAGCGCAAGACCGCCATCGAGACCCTCATCACCCCGGTCAAGGAGTCACTGGGCAAATTCGAGCTGCGCATCGGCGAAATCGAAAAGCTGCGCGAAGGCGCTTACGCCGAACTCAAGGAACAGGTCCGCGCCCTCAACGAGAGCCAAGTCGGCTTGCAGCGTGAAACCGCCTCGCTGGTGCGCGCCCTGCGCCAGCCCACCGGCCGTGGCCAATGGGGCGAAATGCAACTCAAGCGCGTGGTCGAACTTGCCGGCATGCAAGAGCATTGCGATTTCAATACCCAGACCAGCACCACCGACGACGAAGGCAAGCGCTTGCGCCCCGACCTGGTGGTCCACCTCCCCGGCGGCAAGAGCATCGTGGTCGACTCCAAGACCCCCATGGACGCCTATCTGGATGCCGTCGAAGCCACCGAAGACGATGTCCGCAAGGAAGCCCTGGTCCGCCACGCCCGCCAGGTGCGCACCCACATCCAGCAACTTGCCTCCAAGAACTACACCGCCCAGTTCGAGCACGCCCCGGAATTCACCGTCCTCTTCCTGCCCAGCGAATCCTTCTTCTCCGCCGCCCTGCAGGTGGACCCTGGCCTAATCGAGCGCGGCGTCAACGAGGGCGTCATCCTCGCCACCCCCACCACCCTCATCGCCCTGCTGCGCGCGGTCGCCTATGGCTGGCGCCAGGAGGCCGTCGCCGAGAATGCGCGTGAGATTTCCGCCCTCGGCCGCGAGTTGCACGAACGCCTCGGCGTGCTCGCCGATCACTTCACCCGCCTCGGCCGCTCGCTCAACAGTGCGGTCGACAATTACAACAAGACGGTTGGCTCACTCGAGGGCCGTGTGCTGCCCAGCGCCCGGCGCTTTGAGGAACTCAAGGCCGCGCCCGAATCCAAGAAGATCGAGAGCATCGAACCCATCGACTCCAACGCCCGCCAATTGCAGCCGACCAGCACCCCCGAACCCGAAGCCCCTGAGTCCGGGTCTCACGGCTTCGAGCCCACCGAGGACTTCGGCTTTGTCCCGGACAGCGCTGAAGACTCCAAGGACTGACCCTTATTGCCATGGCCGCCCTCCCTGCCCTCACCGGACTCAATGCCGACCAGCTCAAGGACTGGTTCGGGCAGGCGGACGAACCCTCCTTCCGCGCCAGCCAGGTGCTCGACTGGGTTTGGAAGAAGAAGGTCGATTCCATCGAGGCGATGAGCAACCTGCCGGCCGCATTGCGCGACAAGCTCAGCCGTGAATTTCGCCTCAGCCCCCTGACCCACAGCCA
>JAWVYP010000092.1:0-9885 GCA_033722655.1 Akkermansiaceae bacterium
CAGCAACTTCTCGGTGGCCCTGCGCCGGGTGAGCCCCAGTTTTGGTCCGCTTTATTGTTCGCTTGCAGCGGCCGGTGAGGCCTCCGGAGCCCTGGATACCATCCTCAAGCGCCAAGCCCACTACCTCAAGACCATTGCCGAGCTGCGTGCCCGCCTGATTCTGGCAATGATCTATCCGTCCATCCTCGTGTTGGCGGTCATCATTCTCTCGGTGATCTGCGTCACCGTCCTGATTCCAGAGTTGATGAGCCTGGCCGAAAGCGCGCCCGGCAGCTCACCCAAACTCGGCATCTCCGTCCTGATGGGGATATCCGCCTTCCTGAGCAAGTGGTGGCTGGCCCTGCTGCTCGCCCTGCTGGCCGTGGCGATCTTCTTCAAGGCCTGGCTGGACAATCCCGCCAACAAGCCGACCTGGGACCGGATCAAGCTGCGCCTGCCGCTGTTTGGCCGCCTCATCTCCGGTCGCTTCTACGTCCAGTTCCTGGAGACCATGGCCAACCTGGTCGCCAATGGCCTGCCACTGCTGCGGGCCTTGGAGCTTTCGCGCGATGCCACCGAAAACATCGAATTGCGCGGCAAGCTCGACAAGATCATCGAGCAGGTCGGAGATGGCCGTGCGCTCTCCAGTGCCCTGGTCCGGACGGATGCCTTCCCGCCCCTGCTCGTCGACATGGTCTCGGTGGGCGAGCGCACCGGCAAGATCGAGCAATCCCTGCGGCGGGCGGCCGAGCGCTTCGACAAGGAGCTCGACAACAGCACCAAACGGGTGATGGCGCTGGTGACGCCGGCGGTGCTGATCCTGATTGCCGGCCTGGTCGCCATCATGGCCTACCTCATCTTCAACTCCATCCTGACGACCCTCAACAGCCTGAACTGAGCGGCGAATTGCCTTGGCCTCGCCGCCATCCCGTCCTAAAACGCGCCCGTCATGACGAAGTCCTCCATCGAACTGAGCTGCAAGGTGTTTGTGGTCGCCCTCATATTAACCTTCATATGGACGGTGTTCCAGGTGCTGGGGATGCTGTTTTAGGGCGCTTGAACTTGGGAAGGGCTTGTATAAGTAGGGCTTGCATAAGGAGGGCTTGCACTCCCTTTGGTCGTCCGCAGGGCTTGCATGAGGAGGGCTTGCACTCCCTTTGGTCGTCCGCAGGGTTGGTATAGGGGGCTTGCACTCCCTTTGGTTGTCCGCAGGGATCCTCCGCCACTGCACCGTCGTCCGTTGGCCCATGCTGCGGTTTGCTCACGAGAGTCTCGGCAAACGCTGGCTCACCTCCAGTCCACTTTGATCTCGGCGATTCCGCCGGCCTTGTCGTCGTATTTGAGCAGGCCGTGCTCCAGTGCGTATTCGTGGACGCATTTGGTGACCTTGACGTCAAAGGCACAGTATTCGGCGATCTTGCGCAATGGCTCGAACTCGCCGCTCTTCTTGTGCTCCTGCCACCAGCGCAACGCGTCCAGGCCGTCGCCGGTCTTGCCCATGCCCAGTGAGGCGGCGGCGACCGAGTCGAGCTTGAGGCGGAAACCGAGCATGCCCTCAAGCTCGAGCATCATGTCGAGGTTGAGGGTCTGGTCGGCGAGGGTGTGGAAGACGTAGGGCTGGAGCACGGGGTAGTCGAATTGGATGTGGTTCCAGCCCACCACCAGGTCGGCCTTGAGCAACTCCTCGGCGAGAGCCTCCATTTCGCTTTCCGGGTAGATCTCATAGCTGCCCTTGGCGGTGCTGTAGGTCACGGCCACCGAGACGCCCATCTTGTCCTTATGGGCGAAACCGCCGACATCCCCGAAGCTGCGCTGGGTTTCGAGGTCGAAATAGACGATGTTCTTGTCGGCCACGCCCCTTGGTAATTGCCCGGGGGCCGGGCCGCAAGCTTGCGAATTGCTTGGGATGCTCCGGGCCGCATGGATGAGCGTTGACGCCCCCAGAATTTAAGCCCAGCATCACCATCCGAACCGACCCCCTCCCTGTTTCCATGAATCCAACCCGCCGCTTCATTCCCGCCATTTTCTCCCTGCTTCTGATGGCTGCCGTGCTCGCTCCAGCCACTGCCACGGCCCAGGACAAGCTCAAGATCGCCACGGTCGACATCCAGGAGCTCTTCAGCAACTACCACCGCACCAAGGAGGCCCAGCAGCAGATCGAAGTGGAGCGCGGCCGCATCCAGAAGGACAACGATGAGCGCCTTGAGCGCATCCGCGAACTGGAAGACAAGATGCAGAAGATCGCCAAGCAGCTCGAGGACACCACCATTTCATTGGCTAGGAAGAATGAGCTCAACCAAGAGCACCAGTTGATGTATCGGCAGGGCATCCAGCTGGACCGCGAGCGCCGTGAATTCCTCAAGCGCAAGAACCAGGCCCTCAACGAGAAACTCATGGATCGCAGGAGGGCCATCCTCGAGGAGATCCGCGAACTGGTGGAAGAGAAGGCCAAGGTCGGCGACTACGACTACGTCTTCGACAAGTCCGGCCTCAGCACTTCCCAGGTCCCCTTCCTGCTTTACACCAAGGATGCCAACGACATGACGGCTGACATCCTGAAGGATCTCAACAAGGACGCTCCTGCCGAAGAGGCCGACAGCGAGTGAGTTTCACAACCTTTGCCCCGGGTGTCCGAATCGCTCACACTCTCCGATCTGGCCCGCTGGGTTGAGGGAGAGATCGTGCGCGGAGAACCCGGTCTCGAGCTCAGCGGCATGGCCGCGCTCGACCAGGCGGGTCCCGGCGATGCGAGTTTCTTGGGCAACGAGAAGTACCGCGCCCAATTCCAGCAGACCAGGGCCAGTGCCGTGATCGTGGGTCGCGGTGTCACCGACGGGCCGACGGACACCGCGCTGATCGCCGTCGACAATCCCACCCTCGCCTTTTCCAGGGTGGTCAGCCATTTCGTGGAAAGCGTGCGCAACTTCCAGCCGGGCGTTCATCCCCAGGCCGTCGTCGACGCTTCCGCCCAACTCGACCCTTCCACAGTGATGGTTCACGCCGGTGCCGTGGTGATGGCGGGAGCGCAAGTGGGTGCGGGCAGTGAGATCGGCCCCAATGTGGTGGTCGGCGCGGATTCCGTGGTTGGCGAGGATTGTGTTCTGATGGCCAACTCCGCACTGCGCGAGCGCTGCATTCTCGGCGATCGGGTCATCCTCCAGCCGGGCGCGGTCATCGGATCGGACGGCTTCGGCTACGAACTCAAGGACGGCCGCCACGTCAAGATCGATCAGGTGGGTATCGTCGAGGTCCACGACGAGGTGGAAATCGGCGCCAACACCACCGTCGACCGTGCCCGCTTCGGCAAGACGGTCATTGGCGAGGGCACCAAGATCGACAATCTGGTGCAAATCGGCCACAACTGCGTGATCGGCAAGCATTGCCTGATCGTTTCCCACGTGGGCATTTCCGGCAGCACGACGATCGGGGATTACTGCACCTTTGCCGGCCAGGCCGGGGTGGTCGGCCACGTCAGGATCGGCGACAAGTCGGTGATCGCCGGCAAGGCGGGCGTCACCACCGACCTCGAAGGGGGTCAGGTCTATTCCGGCTTCCCTGCCGTTCCCCTGATGGAGGACCGCAAGGCCCGCGCCATGGCGCGCCGTTTGCCCAAGTTGGTGGAGAAGCTCAAGGAGTTGGAGAAGAAGTTGGGTGAGTAGCCCCGGCGAGCCGTGGCTGTTTTTGGTTCCTACATAGGGGGACAGACAAATAGCGGAGAGTCCCAAGTACAGGCAGGGCGGACAGGGAGTCAATGTATGCGATTACTGGGTGGATGATGAGGGCCGCTTGTTGCGCGTCCTGATGGATGATCGCAAGCTCATCGAGCGGGTAGGAAAATGACCGATAAAGGGATTGAGGCCTAACCCCACCGATATCCGACGCCCCTGGCGGTTCGGATGATTTCGGGATTCGAGGAATCGATTTCCACTTTTTTACGCAGCACCGAGATGTGTTGGTCGAGAGTTCGGGAGTCCGGGTAGTAATCAACCCCCCAGCAAGTATCGAGAAAGGCGTCGCGGCTCACGGCCTTGCCCTTGTTGTCGTGAAGCAGGCGCAGCATGGAAGTCTCACGGGGCGTCAGATCCATCTTCTTATCATCGCGGCGCGCTTCCAGCGAGCGAGGGAAGACCTGAAGGTCGCCAAGCGAAAAGGATTCGTCCAAGGATTCGGGCGCTCGTTTGCGCAAGGCGGCGCGGATGCGGGCCATGACTTCGCCACGGGTGAAGGGCTTGCGAACGAAGTCATCCGCTCCAAGATCGAGGCCGGCAACCACATCTCGCTCTTCGTTTTTGGCCGAGATGAAGAGGATGGGAATGGAGGCGTCGCTCTCGCGAACGCGCTTGCAAAGTTGGTAGCCGTCCATTTCAGGCATCATGATGTCGAGGCACAGCAAGTCGGGTTTTTGGTTGCGCCAGAGCTCGAGGGCTGCCCGGCCGTCGGCGGCGCGCAGCACTTCGAAGCCCTCGCTCTCCACACAGGTGGCGAGTGCGTCGAGCATCAGCGGGTCGTCTTCGGCAATCAGAATGCGAATCATGATTTCTTCGGATCAATGGGTTCTTGGGGTGGGGGAGTTGGAACGCTAAGGAGAAACGCACACCCTTGATCTGTTGCCATCAATTCCAGGCTTCCGCCCATGCGATGCGCCAGTTCCTGTGCAATCGTCAGACCAAGGCCGGTGCCGCTCGATCCCTCGTCCGTGCCACGGTGAACGCGCTCAAATGCGCTGAACACACGCTCGCGGGATGCGTCAGGAATCCCGGGGCCGCGGTCCCTCACCTCGAGCTTGAAAAGGTCATCCGTCATGTGGGTTTGAATTCGGATCCATTTGCCGCCGGCAGCGTATTTCTCGACGTTGGAAATCAGGTTGCCGGTGATTTGGGCAAGGGCGTCCGGATCCACCAAGACCACTCGGTTGGCATCGAGCTGGCACTCGATCTCGATGTCACGCCTGGCCAATGCCGGCTTGAAGCTCTCGATGGTATCCTCGACCACTTTGTCAGGTGCACAGGCCCGAGGTTTGATTTCGATGGTGTCGCGCTCCCGCCTGGAAAAGGTCAGCACGTTGGCAACCAAGCGGCAAAGCCTTTGAATTTCCTCACCCACATGATCCAGGCGCTGCGCTGCAGCCGGTGGCGCGTCGTGAAGGTGGTCGCGCGCAAGATCAAGGTTGAGGGCAATGTTGGTGAGCGGGGTGCTCAGTTCGTGGGACACACGGTTGACGAAAGAAACGCGTTCGGAGGCAAGTTTGATGGCTCGGTGTTGCTGGTTGAAAATGAACAGGCCTGCGGAAATCAAGAGCACCGAAATGACACCGGAGAAAACCAGAGTTCGGGTGTCGTAATGGGTTTTGATCGCGATTCCGTCCCAAGCATCGGTGCGCCAGGTGCCGATGTCCGTGCGAATCGGCAGGCTCAGAGCGGCAGGGCCATGCCTCACAGGTCCGGTGGCCGCCAAGGTCTCTCCGGTCGGGCTGATGATGGAGGAGCGCTCGCCGGATTCGTCAAGTGGAGTCAGCAAGTCTGCGAGCCATTGAGTGAGGTGCTGATCGGTGACATTTCGTGCCGCTTCCACATCAACAAACAGGGCCGCAAGAAAGCCTGGTGACGGCTGGGCCAGATAAACCCGGATGCCGGGCGCAGGGGTTTCCAGCCATGGGTCATCGGGCAATTCGTCAACAAGACCGCGATCGAGAATTACCGCAAAGTTTGGGTTCAGGGGTGGTTTCGCATCCCTCAGCAGCAGTTCGGGAAGTTTGGTTTCCATTCCTGTGGCCGTAATGGATTGCGCTCGGCTTGAATTGGCGAACAAATGAAGTTCAAGAAGACCGGGAACGTTGGGTAGTTCCCAGCGTCGCAAGTTGTCCGTGAAAGCGACCGCTTGAGTGGCGGTCTGTTTGAGGTGGCGCTCGTAGAGTGTGTCCAGGCGAGCCAGTTCGCCACGGAATCTGGAGTCGAAATCGAGGATTCGTTCCCGGTCGATGGGGATGCGCGTCTCCACATCCTGCCGCGCCATGCGGCTGCCGCCGGCCATCACGAGGACGGCGGCGGCAAGCATGGGGATCAGGCTGAAAAACGCCTGTTGCATGATCAATGGCTGAGATTGATGGTAATGAAGGCAAACGATACCTTGTTTGATGTGTCCGAGTCGATCTTGGAACCGGAGGCACGGCTCATGGTTCCAATCAGAAAGGGTTTGCCAATGGCCACGGTGAACGCGGAATTCACTCTTCGGGTTTCGAAGGTCGGCATTCTGGTCTCGCTAACCCCTTCGCCGTAGGTGTTGAAAGCGGTCAGCAGGACCTGCTCGGGCATCATGCGCATGTTGCAGTATTTTGCGTCTGGCGAGAGAGTCGGCTCGATATCAAGGATTTCGCCGGTATTGCGCGTATCGAATGCAATGGGCATGCAGGGGGCATGAATGGGTGAGGCGCCCTGGTTCGTGTCTGCCCCTGATTCATTGCCGGAGTCGGCACCCAAGGACAGGGTGGTGGGCAGCACGGTTGACTCATACTCAGTCGGATAGATTTCCTCAACGATTGCCTCGCTGGTGGATCGCTCGCCACTGCGTGAGCGCAGAACAATCAACATTTCTTGCTGGACGGACTCGTTTCCGAGTTGGTTGACGATGCGCTTGTAACAGTCTGCGTCACTGAGGTTTTCACGTTGCATCGCTGCCGCCACTTCGATCGGCATGGAAAACACCTCGAGACAAGTGGATATGTTCTTGGGTGCATCGTCGTGATCGATGACTGCAGGTTGAGACGGCTTGGCGACTTGGGTTGTCGAGTTGTTGTTGGTTGGCTTGTAGGGATCGGCCTTCGTTTGAGCGAAGGCGATGCCACCAAGCGTGGCAATCAAGAAGACGGTGGTGTAGATTTGTAGTTTCATGACGCTCGGATCCTTGCAGATCCGGCGACCCCAGTTGTCAAAAGAATGTCAAAATCTTTTGGCGAAAGCGCGGAGCATACAAATTCAGGTATCCGCTACTTCTTCTTGCGCAAGAATGGCGGCAGATCGAGGTCTTCGCCGTCGACGACATTGGGGTCTTCGCCTTCGAAGCGTCCCCGTGGGGAGCTGTCGAGCGAGAGCTCGTTGTCACTGGAGCCGGGTTTGGCGCCGAGTTTGAGCTTGGGGATCTCGCGCCTGGGCTCCTCATCCTTGGGTTCCGGCTTGGGCTCCGGTTTGAAGGGGCTGGAGGGGCTGGAGGGGCTGGAGGGGCTGGAGGGGCTGGAGGGAGCTTCCGGCTTTGGCTTGGACTCGGCTTCCGGCTCTTTCTCATCTTCGGGCTCAGGCTGGGGCTCTGGCTGGGGCTCTGGCCTTGGCTTGAGCCTGGGCTCTACCTTGGTTTCGAGCTTGGGCTCTGGCTTGGGCTCTGGCTTGGGCTCCTCATCTTCCTCTGCCGCGAAGCGGGCGAGCAGCTCCTGAGCACTGGGTTTTGCCTTGGGCTCTTCCTTGGGCTGGGCGGGTGGCTCTTCCTTGGGCTGGGCGGGAATCTCTTCCTTGGGCTGGGTGGAGGGGGCTTCCTTGGGCTGGGTGGATTCCGGGGTTTTCCCTTCCGCGCTCGGTAGGACCTTGCTGTCGCTGGTGGGTTTTGGATCTTGGCGCTGCTTGGCGGGTGGGGACGCGGAGGCGGGTTCCGCAAAGGGCCGTTCGTTGTCCTCACCAAAGAGGCTGGGTACGATTGGCGGCCTCTCTTCTTCCCTTGGCTCAGGTTCCGGCTTGGGTTCCGGCTTGGGTTCCGGCTCAGGTTCCGGCTTGGGCTCGGGTTTGGGCTCGGGTTTGTCGTCGGCCTTCTTCACCAGCGGACTGTCTTGATCGGCTTGGCTGATGGCTTGGCGTGGGGCCTTGGCCAGGGACTCTTCGGGCAGTGCGCTGATCAGGGTGACCGAAAGGGAGTTGCCCATGCTGGGATCGATGGCCGCTCCGAAAAGCACTTGGGCTTTCTCGGGGACGTGCTTCTGGAGCTGCTGCATGAGCAATTCCACCTCAAAGAGGGTCAGGTCCTCGCCACCACACAGATGCACCAGCACCGATTGGGCCTCCTTGAGCAGGGAGCCCTCGTCGAGCAGGGGGCTGGCCAACGCACTGCGCAGGGCCTTGCTGGCGCGGTCACTGCCTTCGGCGATGCCGGAGCCGAAGAGGCAGCGCGAGCGGGTGGTCTTGAGCGCGGTCATCAGCTCGTCCAGGCCGACGTTGATCAGGCCGGGGCGCACCACCAGCCGGATCACCGACTTGATGGATTCGGAAATCATCTGGTCGGCGGCACTGAAGGCCTCGTGGATGCCCTGTTTGGCGAGCACCAGCTCTCCCATGCGGTTGTTGTCGAAGGTCACCAGCGCGTTGGAAAGTACCGCCAGTTCATTGAGGGCGGTCTCGGCCTGATCGCGGCGACGGTCGCCCTCGAACGCGAAGGGGGTGGTGGCAAAGACGACCACGAAGGCACCCTCCTCGCGGGCGATGCGGGTGACGATGGGAGCGGCTCCCGAGCCGGTGCCGCCACCGAGGCCGGCACAGACGAAGACGATCTTGTGATCCTTGAGCGAGGCGCGGATCTCCTCCTCGGCCTCGAGCACCGCCTTGTTGCCGAGTTCGGGGTCACCGCCGGCGCCCAAGCCCTTGGTCAGGTTGGTGCCGAGCTGGATCTTCTCCTTGGCGATGCAGGCGCTCAGCGTGCGGATGTCGGTGTTGAGCGCGCACAACTCCGTGCCCTCCATGCCGTCGAGCGCAATGCGTTCGAGCATGTTGGCGCCCGCGCCACCGAGGCCGATGATCTTGACCGATGAGGGCGGAATGGTTTTGGCAGGGTCGCGGGTGTAGGGGATCATGTCTTTCAGGGTTATGAGTTAGAAGTTATTCGTTATTCCTTGTCGGTCATTGGCGCTCGCTGGTGGTTCATCAGGTGTAACTACTAACGAAGAGCAAATAACTTAAGTAAGGGCGCGTCAGCGCCCGAATGGCCAGAACATGCCGCCGATCTTGCCCAGCAGGCCAGGTGGGCTGGCGCTTTCGGTGTCGAGGATCTGGGCGTAGCGGATGAGGCCGATGGAGGTGGCGTAGCGAGGGTCCTTGAAGCTGGAGCGGATGCCGCTGATTTCGGGGATCTCAGGGCGGTAGATGTCGCGCTTGAAGACGTCGTAGGCGAGTTCGGAAAAACCCCGCATGAGGCTGGTGCCACCGGTGAGGTAAACTCCCGAGCCGATCTTTTTCACACTGTCCTCGGGCAGGCGCTTGCGCACCAGATGCAGGGTTTCCTCAAGCCGCTGGCGGATGATCTCGTTGAGGATGGCGCGGCTGACTTCGACCTCCGCGTAGCCGCGGTCGTCGGTGAGGCGGGCGGTGCCGACCGATCGGCCGGGGTCGCCGGAGGCGTCGCCCTCCTGGATCTTGATGCGCTCGGCCTTGGAGAAGGGCAGATCGGTGACCAGGTGGATGTCGTTGGTGACGTGGTCGCCACCCACCGGGATGCAGCCCGAGGCGGTGATTACGCCGTTGAGGTAGAGCGCGTAGTCGGTGGTGCCGGCCCCGATGTCGATGACCAGGGCCCCGTCGTCGCGCTGCTCGCGCTCAAGTGCCATGCGCGCGGTGGCGATGGGCGAAAACACAATGTCGTCCACCTCCAGGGGCATCTCGCGCACCAGCTTGATGCTGTTCTGCAGGCGGCTGCCGATGCCGTGCACGATGTGGAAGTCGGCCTCGACCGTCTTGCCGAAGAGCCCCGTTGGCTTGGTCGGGTGTTCGAGCCCGTCGAGCCAGAAATTGCGCACGATGGGGTGGAGATAGACGTGGTCCTGTGGGATCTGGACCTCGCGGGCGATGGTCAGCGCCTCCTCGACGTGTTCCGGGGTGACCACCTTTTCGCCTTCGGGCAGGCGGTAGGTCCCACGGTTGTTGATGCCCTCGATGTGGG
>JAWVYP010000093.1:0-9856 GCA_033722655.1 Akkermansiaceae bacterium
GGCCTCACTGCTGTCCAGCAGGACATGCGCTCCCGCTACCAGGTCAACCAGGCCACCTTCAACTTCGCCGAAAACATCGATCCCGATGCGCAGGCAGAGGAGGATGAAGAGGAGCTCAATCCGACCGAGCGGCGCAGGCGCGTTGGACCGCGCCACCGCTGAGGCCTTGTTGGAATGGCGCTCTAAGGAGAGCGCCACTCCAAAGTTCCTAGCGCGTGACGCCGCGCTCGGACTTCTCGATGAAGGCGATGAGCTCGCGGACCCGGGCATTGTCGCCGAAGTGGGTGGCCTTGAGCGAGCTGATTCCCTGCGGCATGCTGCCGTCCTTCTTGAGGAAGAGCTTCTTGTAGGCGTTCTTGAGCGCGCGCATGTCCTCGGCGCAAAATCCGCGGCGCTGCAGGCCGATGGCATTGACGCCGCGCGTGCTGGCGGAATTGCCGTCGACAATCATGAAGGGTGGCACATCCTGGGTCACCTTGGAGCAGCCGCCGATGATGCAGTGCTGGCCGATGCGGCAGAACTGGTGCACGGCGGCGAAGCCGGAAATGATGGCGTAATCCTCGACGGTGATGTGGCCGGCCAGCCCGACCGAGTTGGAAAGGATGATGTGGTTGCCGAGTTGGCAGTCGTGGGCGACGTGCGAGTAGCAGAGCAGGAGGTTGTGCGAGCCGATGCGGGTCGGCGTCTCGGCCACCGTGCTGCGGTGCACGGTGGTGTTCTCGCGGAAGACGTTCTGGTCGCCGACTTCCAGGTAGGTGGGCTCGCCGGCGTATTTGAGATCCTGGGTCTTGCCGCCGAGGCAGGCGTAGGGAAAGAACTCGTTGCCCTTGCCGAAGGTGGCGGGCCCCTCAAGGACAACGTGGGAGTGCAGCACGCAGTCGTCGCCGAGGGAGACCTTTGGGCCGACCACACAGAAGGGTCCAATGCTCACATTGTTGCCGATTTCGGCATCGGGGGAAACCACAGCGCTGGGGTGAATCACGGCCCTAGTCTCGAACCAAGCAGCAGGTCCTTGCCAGCCAAAACTTGGGAATGCATTTGTAGCGGCGGTCTATGACCGTCGAATTTGTAGCGGCGGTCTATGACCGTCGAAAAAAACGATGTTCAGACGGTGGTCGACGGTCATCGAGCGCCGCTACAGTGGCTTCAAGGAGTGATGATCACCTGTCCCACTTCAAGTCCCTCCAGGATCTCGACCTGGTCCCCGGACTGCATGCCGCGCACCACCGGGCGTGCCTCGGTCTTGCCATCGGCGAGCTTGAGCTCCACGCTCCAGCCCTTGGCGCCGAATTTCAGCGCCTTGGCGGGGATCACAATGGCCTCGGGCTCGTGATAAACCAGCAGATGGACGGTGGCGGGGTTGCCGACCTTGGGCTTCACTCCCATCGGCCAGTCGGCGGACAGGGTCAGCTGGTAGCTGCCGTCGGTGCTGGGAATCAGGCTGCGGTCCGCAAGCTTTACCGGGATGCTGGTGGTGATGCCGGCGAGGGTGGCGGCTCCCATCATGTTCTCCTGCAGTTGGCGTGCCTTGCTGGCCTTGGTGTGGGCGACCAGTTCCAGCTTGGCGTCGGCAGGCACGAGACTGGCGAAGGCGACATGGTCGGGCGCGCTGCCGCCGCCGCGCAGGCCACGCAGCAGGTCGCCGGTGGTCCACTCGCCATCCTCGATGGCGCCGTGGTAGAAGATGCCGTCAACATCCGCCACGACTTCAAAGAACTGGCGATCGTGCTCCAGATCGGCGAGGTGGATGCGGTCCTGCTCTTCGGCCACCTGGAGGGCCTCGAGCTGCTCGCGGGCCTGTTCGATGGCCCGCGGAATGCGGCGCTCGGCATATTTGAAGGCGACTGCGGCTGACTGGGCGGCTTCCTCCAGTTCCACGGCGCGGCGTGGCAGCATGACCTCGATCTCGCGGGTCTCGCGCTGGCGGGCAATTTTTAGCATCAACTCGGCGTGCTCCACGGCATTCTGCTGGCGGGTGAGGATGATTTCCTCGGTGTCCTCGGTGAGGTCGTCGGCCTCGTACATCTGCTTGAGCTGGCGCAGTTCCTCCTTCTCGTTGGCAAGCCATTGCTCATTGCGCTTGATGTTGTGGAGGGCCTCCTCCCGCGCCGTCTTGCGGCCGACCTTGGTAAAATGTTCGAGTTGCTCGCGGGTTTGCTCGGCTTCGCGCCGGGCGGCCTCGAGCCGTCGCTCGGCGGTTTGTTCGAGCTCCTCGAGCTTGTCCTTGGCCTCGGCGATGGCCAGTTCATGGCCGGCCAGTTGGCGCTTGAGCTGATCGATGCGTTTGTCGATCCCGCGGGCATCGCAGGCGAGCAGGACCTCGCCTTTCTCGACACGGCTGCCATGGGCGGCGAGTTCGATGATGGGGAAGCTGGACCAGGCCTTGGGTTCGATGCTCACCAGGGGAATTTTTCCGGCGGGCATGACGGTGGCATCCAGTTGATGGACCACCTCGAAGGGTCGGGTCTCGATGGCATGTTCCTCAGCGAGGGCGAGTCCTGCCGTGAGCAGGCCGAAAACGATCAATGGGGTAGGGGACACAAGGCGGAAACGTTGGGCCCGGATTGCTGCCATGAAAAGCGCAAAGCCAGCCGACCGTCAGGAATTGCGCTGCCCCTTGCGCGCCAGCCAGATGGGCAGCATGCGGGTGCGCTTGGCCTTGGGAGCAATGGCTACCTCGTGCTCGGCGATCTGGAAGCCAGCACCCTGGAGGCTGCGGTAGAGTCCGCCTTGCCGGCTCGAAGCGGCAATGGCCAGCAGCCCGCCCTCCTGCAGGGCGTCGCGGGCCATGGCGAGCCAACGTCGATCCACCGGCCACGGCTTGTTGCGCGGGCCGGGCAGGGCCACATCGAGGTGGATGAGGATGGCGCTGAGGCTGCCGGCATGAGCCTTGAAGAGTTCGGGATCCGCCTCCTCCAGCAGTTCCACGCGCGGATCTTGTAGCAGCGGGCTCTCGGGCAGGTGCTGGCGGTGCCAGTCGGGCAGTTGCGCGATTTCCTCGGCCACCAGGAAGCGGCCGCGCTTCTGTTTGAGCTCCTCGCAGACGGTTCCCAGCATGCTTCCCAGCCCCAGGCCCCACTGCAGGATCTTGGGCTGGCGGGCCGGCCGGAAAGGGGCGCAGGCCAGGCGGGCGACCTCTTCTTCCGCCGCGCGGGTGGAGGGCCCGCAGATCTGCTGGCCGTGGATTTCCAGGGATTTGCGGCCATCGTGTTCGAGCAAGACCAGCGGGCTGCCATCCGGAAGGGTGGTCTCGGCGAGGGTGATGCGGGGCTTCATGGGTACGGGGAAGGTCGTGGGAAGGTCGTGCCGCTTGGCGACGCGGCATGTGTGTGCCGGATCCTCTCCGGGATCAAGCCATGAAAAAACCCCGTCCTGGAATCAGGCCGGGGTTTATCGGAAATGGTTTCAGCCCTTCGCTTACAGGGAACCCTTGAGAGCGGAGGAGGGCTTGAAGCCAACGGATTTGGAGGCGGCGATTTGCATCGACTCGCCGGTCTTCGGATTGCGGCCGGTGCGGGCAGCACGGTGCTTCACTTCGAAAGTGCCGAAGCCGATGATCTGGACCTTGCCGCTGGACCTCACGCCGTCGGCGATGGAGGACAGGACTGCGTCGAGAGCTTCTTCAGCGGAACGCTTGGTGGCGTCTTTTCCGAGAGAGGTTTGGATGGATTCAATGAGTTCAGCTTTGTTCATGGCAGTAGGAGTATGGGCGGAGATGGCCATCTGTTGGCAAGAGAAATCCCCCATAAAATAAGCGTTTTTGGGCGATTCATGTCTTGACTGGTTGCTTCCTTCTGGTGTTAGGCGCGCCCCATTTTGCTCGCAAGATCAGGGACCGTGGACTTGGATGCACAGCGCATGGGCGGCGAGGCAGATGCATTCGAGATCAGGCGTGAGCTGGCGCGTTGCGTGCCGGCCCTGCTCGCCTGCGAGGTGGCCCTGCCGCGGGAAGCTGACTTGAAGCAGGAGCACGACCTGGTCGCCGCTGCCAGCGAGCGCGGCTACTTCCTGCCCGACGAGGAAGAGGTGGTTCTGCTACGATACACGCAGTACTTGGCCGTGCGTTCCGCCCTGGTCCAGATCCTCGATGACATGCGTCGCCACGTCGGCCGCACCGCGGGTGCCTGGCGCAAGTGGCCGCAGCGTCTGCCGGTGTTCATCACCGCCTTTGCCGCCGGCTGCCTGCGCCACCGCTGTGCCGGTCACCTCATCCGGCTGGCCGCGGACCGGCCGGTGTTGTGGCAGAAGCTCGACGAGGAAAATGCCCGCGCAGGTCTGCCGCGCAAGAGCTTCACCCGCATCTACAAGCAGTATTCCAGCGCGCGCAACCTGACGCGGCTGCTGGTGGCCAAGGAATTCTACCGCCACCACGCCGAGGCCATCGCCGAACTGGCGGACGATCCTCTGGTGGGCCCCGTGGTCGGGCTCCTGCGCCGCGAGGAGCCCTGGATGGAGCTCGGCAAGCGTGAGGCGCTGTGGCGGCGGGTCGCCTACCGTTGGTTTTCGCTGCTGCGGCGTCAGCGCTCGGCATGGAAGAAGGTGACTTTTGGTCTGTTCGAGGCCGGGGGGCGGGCGGTCGCCGACCTGAACATGCCCGGCATCAAGCCGCGCGGCGCACCCAAGCGCATTACCTCCGAATTGCAGCAGCAATTGTTGGATGTCCTGCGCCCGGGGGATGTGCTGGTGACCCGCCACGACGACGCGCTCAGCAACCTGTTTTTGCCCGGTTATTGGCCGCATGCCGCGCTCTTTGTGGGTGAGTTGGCCGATTCCGCGTCCATCCCGCCCGAACAGCGCAGCGGAGAATTGGCAGGGCCCTGCTTTCTGGAGGCCAAGAAGGACGGGGTGCGGGTGCGCCGCATGAGTGAGACTCTGGCGGTCGACGAGCTGCTGGTGCTGCGTCCTCCCTTGTCTGCTGCGGAGGCGGCCAAGCGGGTGAAAAAGTCGATCGGCGAGAATGCGGGCAAGCCCTACGACTTCCTCTTCGACTTTCGCACCTCGGATCGGCTGGTGTGCACCGAGGTGGCCTACCGCACCTACCACGGGGCGGGGGAGATCCGTTTCAGCCTGCGCGAGGTGGGTGGACGCCTCTGCCTGCCTGCTGAGGCCTTTCTCGACCAGGCCATGGCATGTGGCTTTGAACTGGTGGCCTGTGCGGGTTTGCGGGTCTTCGCAGGCTCGGAGAGGGAGAAGCGGAGGCTTCCCGACGAGGTGCTTGAGGGCGAGGCGGCAAGGGCCGCATTTTCGCGCATCGAACGCCCCGCGGCGGAGCCGGATCGCGACGCTTTGCATTCGTGAAATAAAACCCGTCCTTTTTTGTCGAAAAGGGCTTGCAGCTACCCATGCACGTCTTTAAGACACCGCGCCGCGCGTCCGCGTGGATCCCCCTTTCACACTGCTTTTACAGGCGTTTTGGCATGATTCGTCGCTCACTCACCACACTGATTCCTCTTCTCGCACTCCTTCTTGGAATGGCGAGCCCGGCCATGGCCGCGGGCGCTGTGGGTCACGATCACCTGCCTCCCCACGCCGAGAAGCTTTTCCACATCGGCCCGCTGCCCGTCACCAACTCCATGATCATGCTCTGGATCGTGGTTGCATTGATCATCACCGTGGCTCAGCTCGCCACCCGCGACATCAAGATCATTCCTGGCCGGCTGCAGAACTTCGTCGAGTGGGGCGTCGAAGCCCTCTACGACTTCCTCGAGGGCATTCTCGGCAAGCATCTGGTCAAGCGCACCTTCTGGTTCTTCGCGACCATCTTCATTCTCATTCTCTTCACCAACTGGGCCGGCCTCTTCCCGGGCGTCGGCACCATTGGCATGCTCGACACCTCCGGATTTGGTGGCAACCCGGACGACCAGTTCCGCCCTTACCTGCGCGGTGCCAACGCCGACCTCAACCTGACGGCCGCCATGGCTGTCATCTTCACCCTGCTCTGGTTCTACTGGGCCATCACTGAAAATGGCCTCAAGGGCTTCCTTGCCCACATTTTTGCCCCCAAGGGCAAGTTCGCCAACATCGTGATGATGGTCTTCATGACCCTGATCTTCGCACTGGTCGGCGTGATCGAAGTGGCTTCCATCCTGCTGCGCCCGGTGGCACTTGGCTTTCGTCTCTACGGCAATATCTACGCCGGTGAGAACATGCTCGAAAGCATGACCCTCATGCTCGGCGACAAGTGGTACATCGCTTGGATGCCCGCTTTTCCCTTCTACTTCCTCGAACTGCTCGTCGGCCTCATCCAGGCCCTGGTATTCGTGCTTCTGACCGCCGTCTTCCTCAAGCTGATCTGCGACCATGGCGATCACGATGATCATGAAGCAGGGCATAAGGGTCACGACGACGAGCCCGCGAAAGAACCTGCTCACTGACAATTTCGCCGGGATGACCGTGGCAAGACTGCGGGTGCCGGCGTTGAAACAAAAACGACAACAACAAACACCAAAGAAAAATGGACTCCATCATCGCATATCTGCCCATGCTGCTCGCAGCCATCGAAGGTAAGATGCACGTCGGCTTCGCCGCCCTCGGTTCTGGCATCGGTATCGGCCTCCTCGGCATGAAAGCCGCTGAAGCCACCGGCCGCAACCCCGGCGCCGCTGGTAACATCCTTACCATCTCGATCATTCTTGCAGCGCTGATCGAAGGTATCGTGTTCTTCGCGATCTTCCTTGCCTGATTCAACAAGGCACGGGGTGGAAAGCCCACCCCGTGCTTTTTAGGCAGGCCGCCCGTCCATTTCGAAAAGGTCGCCCGCTAATCCCCAATTTCCTTCCCATCTTCAGATTCTGCCCCACGCCATGAACATTCCATTCAACATCCTCGCCGCCGCGACTGACGTCGCTGAAGATGCCGGCGTCGTCGAGCGAATCCAGAAGACCTTCCACATTCACGGCCCCGCTTTCATTGCGCAGTGCATTGCGGTGCTTCTCGCCGCCTTCCTGCTCAAGAAGTTCGCCTTCGGTCCGGTCCAGGAAATGCTCGAGAAACGCCGCGAGCGCATCGCCGAGGGCGAGGAGAAGCTCAAGCAGATCGAGAAGCAGCTCGCCGAGTCCGAAGCGACCACCGCCAAGGCCATCGAGGAAGCCAACCAGCAAGCCAAGCGCCTGGTCGAAGAGGCCAAGGAAGGTGCCACCGCCTTCACTGAGCAGAAGTCCCAGGAAGCCGTGGCCCAGGCCCAGCAAATCCTCTCCAAGGCCGAAGCCGCCGCCAAGGCCGATCGCGAGCGCCTGCGGGCCGAGCTCAAGAGCGAATTCGGCCGTCTGGTTGCCGCCACCACCTCGCAGGTCACCGGCAAGGTGCTTACCGATGAGGACCAGAAGCGCATCAACGACGAAGCGCTCGCCAAGATTGACTGATTATAACCGCCCACCGGCCAATCCGCACCACTCTCACCCCGCATGAAAATCTCCAAGACCGCCGCCACCACCGCCCGCCGACTCTTCGGCCTGTGCCAGGTGGACGGGCGCCTCGATGAGGAGCGCCTGCGCAAGGTCATCAAGCGCCTGGGCTCCGATAAGCCGCGCGATTTTCATGCCATCCTCGTGGCTCTGCAGCGCCTGACCCGTCTTGAGCTCGAAAGCCGCAAGGTCACCGTCGAAAGTGCCGTCGAACTCGACGAGGCCTCCCGCAAGCAGCTTGAGACCAAGCTCGCCGGCCAGTATGGCCCCGATCTCGAAATCCAGTACAAGACCAACGCCGATCTGATCGGCGGCATGCGCATCCGCGTCGGCGACGATGTCTTTGACGCCTCGGTCGACGGCCGCCTCAAGCGCCTCGCCGCCGCATTCTGAAGCCTCTCTCCTTTTCCAAACTCTCCCAACCCTCCCCAACCCCACTCATCCCATGAGCAGCATCCTCCAGGAACTTGAACAAGAAATCGCCGGCATCACCTCTTCGGTCGAAAAAACCAATGTCGGCGTCGTCCGCCAGGTCGGCGACGGCGTGGCCAAGGTCGAAGGGCTTTCGGACGTCATGCTCAACGAAATGATCGATTTCGGCGGCGGCGTGACCGGCATGGCCCTCAACCTCGAGGAAAGCGAAGTCGGTGTCGTGCTGCTCGGTGACTACGACGCCGTGACCGAAGGTTCCGAATGCCGCACCACCGGCAAACTGCTCTCCGTGCCGGTCGGCGAAAACACCCTCGGCCGCGTGGTCAATGCCCTCGGTGAGCCCGTCGATGGCAAGGGAGACATTGATGCGGCCGACCAGTATCCGATGGAGAAGATCGCTCCCGGCATCATTGAGCGGAAGTCCGTTTCGGTTCCCGTGCAGACCGGCATCATGGCCGTGGACGCCATGATCCCCATCGGCCGAGGCCAGCGTGAGCTCATCATCGGTGACCGCTCCACCGGCAAGACCACCATCGCGGTCGACACCATCATTTCCCAGGCTCAGCAGAACAAGGCGGCCGAACAGGGCAAGCTGCAGAACCACAAGCCGCTCTACTGCATCTACGTTGCGATCGGTCAGAAGCTCTCCAATGTCACCCGCACCTACAAGACCCTCGAGGACGCCGGTGCCATGGAATACACCACCATCGTTTCCGCTTCGGCTTCCGATCCGGCCGCGATGCAATACCTCGCCCCCTACGCCGGTTGTGCTCTCGCAGAATACCTGATGGATCAGGGCAAGGACGTGCTCATCGTCTTCGACGACCTCTCCACGCACGCCGTCGCCTATCGCCAGGTGTCGCTGATTCTGCGTCGTCCCTCGGGTCGTGAGGCCTACCCGGGTGATGTGTTCTACCTGCACTCCCGCCTGCTCGAGCGCTCGGCACGTCTGTCCGAAGCCGCCGGTGGTGGCTCGCTCACCGCGCTGCCCATCATCGAGACCCAGGCCGGTGACGTCTCCGCCTACATTCCGACCAACGTGATCTCCATCACCGACGGTCAGATCTATCTGGAGACCGACCTCTTCTACCAGGGCATCCGCCCCGCCATTTCGGTGGGCCTTTCGGTGTCGCGCGTGGGTTCCGCCGCGCAAACCAAGACCATCAAGTCGGTGGCCGGCACGACCAAGCTCGACCTGGCACAGTATCGCGAGCTGCAGGCCTTCGCCCAGTTCGGCTCCGATCTGGACGCCTCGACCAAGAAGAAACTCGATCGCGGTGCCCGCATCGTGGAGCTCTTCAAGCAGAACCAATACAGCCCCGTCTCCATGGAGCTCGAGGCCGTCTACCTCTTCGCCATGCAAAACGGCTTCTTCGACGACGTCGAAGTGGAGGACGTCCAGCGCTTCCAAGCCGACATGGGAGAGTTCTTCAACACCCGCAAGGCCGAGTTGCTCGACACCATCCGCAACGACAAGCCCGACCTCAAGAAGGACGCCGAAATGGTCGACACCCTCAAGCAGGCCATCAACGACTTTAAGACTTCATGGAAGTAAGTTATTGGTTATTCGTTATTTGTTATTAGGGATCCAAATGACCAAGCCACACGCCGCAGCAGGCACTTATAACCAATAACAAATAACGTTTAACAATTTACCCAGTAAATCATGGCCAACCTTCGTGACATCCGCCGCCGGATCAAGTCCGTCAAGAACACCGCGCAGATCACCCGCGCGATGCAGCTTGTTGCCGCGGCCAAGATGAAGAAGGCGCAGGACCAGGCGCTGGCTGGCCGCGAATACGCGTCGCATCTCACCCAGATGCTCGCCGACATCCAGGAGAACTTCACCGAGGAGTCGCACCCGTTGCTTGAGAAGCGCGAGGGCGACCGCGAACTGGTGCTCGTGATCTCCACCGACAAGGGCCTCTGCGGTCCGCTCAACACCAACCTCGGCAAGGCGGTGTTCTCCAAGGTGTCCGCCGATGCCCACTTCGTCACCGTCGGCCGCAAGCTGCGCGCGA
>JAWVYP010000094.1:0-9714 GCA_033722655.1 Akkermansiaceae bacterium
CACTCTGTCCAACTGCGTTTTCGAGGAGAACGCAGGCAACATCGGGAAGAACAAGCCGCAGACCGAGGTTTCATGAAATTTCCGGGTTAGCCGCAAATGCGGCCCTTCGGGATTTCCGAGGCGTTCGAAAGCGATAAGGCCTGAAACGATGCGGGTGCCTGGTTCAGCCGTCCTGCCTCTCATCTGCGCCATCGACCACTGAAATAAGCATGGCAGGCCCAGTTGGCCGATGTTATCTCCTCCCACATGTTCGAAGTCAGGGAAAAACCGGAAATGGTCGAGCGCGCCTTGTTGGTGCGCTTCTGTTTCGATTCCCGTGAACTCGACGAGGCCGAATCCCTGCTCGAGGAGCTCGGCGAGTTGGTCTCCACCTTGGGAATCGGCGTCGAGCAGAAGGTTCTCGCCCGCTGCCGCGAGATGAAGAAGAAGTTCCTCTGCGGCACCGGCAAGGCGCAGGAAATCGTCGATCTGGCCAAGGCCCACGAATGCGATGTCATCGTCGTCGACAATGGCCTCGCCCCCTCCCAGCAACGCGAGTGGGAAGCCCTGGCGGACCTCTGCGTCATCGACCGCGAGGAGGTCATCCTCGACATCTTTGCCCAGCGCGCGGCCACCCGCGAGGCCCGCCTCCAAGTAGAGCTCGCCCGCATGCAGTATGCCCTGCCCCGCCTCGCACGGATGTGGGGCCACCTCGACCGTGAAGGCGGTGGTGGCACCGGGGGGGCTGGAGCCTCGCGAGGCATGGGTGAGAAGCAGATTGAAGTCGACCGCCGCTTGGCCAACACCCACATCGAGCGCTGCAAGCGCGAGCTCGAAGAAGTCCGCAAGCAGCGCGCCACCCAGCGCAAAGTGCGCGAAAAGCAAGACACCCCGCACGCCGCCATCGTCGGCTACACCAACGCCGGCAAGTCCACCCTTCTCAACCAACTCAGCGGCTCCGAGGTGATGGCCAAGGACATGCTCTTTGCCACGCTGGACACCACCACCCGCCGCATCGACTTGCCCGATGGCCAAGCCCTGCTACTCACCGACACCGTCGGCTTCGTGCGCAACCTCCCCCACCGTCTGGTCGAGGCCTTCAAGGCCACGCTTGAGGAAGCGGTGCTCGCCGACTTCCTCATCCACGTGCTCGATGCCACCTCGCCCGAAATCCAGCGCTTCCACGACACCACGCTCAAGGTCTTGGCTGAACTGGGTGCGGAGGACAAGCCGGTGGTCACCGTGCTCAACAAGATCGACCGCATCACGGACCCGGCTGAGCTTGCCGAGCTCGATCAGAATTTTCCCGGCGCAATCAAGGTCTCGGCCGTCACCGGCGACAATATCGAGAGCATCCTCAAGGCCTGCTGCCACAAGCTCGCCGACCGCGTCAAACGCGAGAACTACCGCATCCCGCAGGAGCGGGGCGATCTGGTCAACCTGCTCCACAGCGAAGCCAAAGTGCTTTCCACCGATTACCAAGGCAACGAAGTGCTGATTTCTGCCGTGGTTCCCGAGCAAGTGGCTGGACGTCTCGAGGATTTTGTCCACGATTCCAACTGAATTTGCCATGAGTCGACTCCTTACCGTTCTGATCCTTCCCTGCCTGCTGGGCACCGCTAGCGGTCGCGATGCCCCACGCCTGGGCCTCGAACCCGCCGATGCCATCCGCCTGCAGATCTTCCTCGATGAAAGCCACTTCGGCCCCGGGGTGATCGACGGCAAGCCGGGCCGCTTCACCACCCTCGCCGTGCAGAGCTGGAACGAGGCCAATGGCCATCCCTCCGACGACCTCGATGCCGTGGTCGAGGCGGCCCGCAAGGCCGTGCGCCATCCGCTGGCCACCGCCGTGGTTCCACAAGTCGCCGAGGAATGGATCGACCGCAGCCTGCCCTACGACCGCCCGGGCCAGGCCGAGCGCAAGCGCATGAGCTATCGCCGGATGAGCGAATTCCTCGCAGAGCGCTACCACTGCAACGAGGACTTCCTGCGCTCGATGAACACCACCATCGACATCGAGAAACTCGAACCCGGCGACAGCCTGATGGTGCCCAACGTCACCCCCTTCCTGATCGAGGAACTCGGCGGCAACACCCACGAACAGGATCCCGAAATGAGCCGTCGCCACGTGGTCGTCGACACCGGATCCAATCAGCTTCGCATCTACAATGAAGCACCCGCGGCCCTGGTCATCGCCGAGCCTGGCAAGGCCATCGGAGCGCCCAAACCCCACAAGAACCAGGGTCTGGTCGCCTCCTTTCCCATCACCCCCGGCCAAGTCCAGTTCATCGCCTTTGGCCGTTGGGAGCTGCGCAACATGGTCGAAATGCCCTGGTGGCGCTACGACCAGACCTTCCTCGACACCGGCGAGCGCGGTCCCGAGGAGGAATGGCTCAACATCCCGCCCGGCCCCAACAGCCCGGTGGGCATCATCTGGAACGGCACCAGCAAATCGGGCATCGGGCTGCACGGCACCGACGACCCCGAGAGCATCGGCCGCGCCCGCAGTGCGGGCTGCATCCGCCTCTGCAACTGGGACGCCGCCCGCCTGCCCCAACTCATTCGACCCGGAGCCAGTGTCGAAATCCGCTGAACGCTCCTCCCGACCTGCGAGATGACCAACTCCCAGATCAAGAAGTTCCTGTGGCAGTTCGGGATCTACACCGCCATCCTAGTCTACCTGCTGGGGGACCTGCTCGTCTTTGACGGCCCTCTCTCGCAGATGGTCCGCTCGAAGGATCCGCTGAGCCCCGAGAACATCGCCGAGGCCAAGGCGCGCGGCGTGGTGGCCCAGGTCTACAACCATTCCATCACCCGCAGCCAGGTCGAGCGCGCCGCCCGCGAGCGGCTGTGGCGCCGCGCCCAGGACTACGATCTCCTGAGCGAGCAGGAACAACGGCTGGCCCGCTACGCGGCTCTCAACGATCTCATCGACCACGAACTGCTGCGGGTCAAGGCCATGATGCGCGCCAAGGAGTTGGTGGTGGCCCCTGAGAAACTGGATGCCCGGGTCGAGCGCTTCAAGCAGCGCTTCTCCAGTGATGAAGCGAGGCTCAAGGCCATGCGCTCAGAGGGTATCGGGGATGACCAGGCCCTGCGCGACCGGATTGCCGCCAAGATGCAGCAGGAAGCCTATGTGGAGTCCAAGCTTGCCGAGCCCTGCAAGGTGACCGAGGAGGAGGCCCGCAAGTGGTTTGAGGAGCACCGCGACCAGTTTTCCCGTCCCGCCGTTCGCAAGCTGCGCCACATCTTCCTGCCCTCGCTCTCCGTCGAGAAGGAGGCCGCCATGCAGCAACTCGGAGAAGCCAAGCTCGCCCTGACGACCGGGCAATCCGACTTCACGACGCTGGCCCTGGAGCTCAGCCAGGACCCGGCCACCCGGGACCAGGGAGGACAGCTCGGCTGGGTTGCAAAAAAGCGCCTGCCCGAGGATTTCGCGGAGGCCGTCTGGGATTTGCCCCAAGGCAGGCCCACCCTCGTCGAGTCGAGCCTCGGCTGGCATCTGGTCGAACTCATGGAGGCCAGGCCTGAGGAGGCCCGCAACTTCGAGCAAGCGCGCGATGAAGTCATCGCTGCCCTCCAGGCCGTCAAACGCGAACAGGTCATCGAGCAGTTCCGCTCGGACCTGCGCAAATTTGAGCATCACCGCATCACGGTGTTCCGGGATATGATGGAGTAGGCGGCCACGCCGCCTGTGCTTGGTGCTTGGTGCTTGGTTTGCGGCGAAGCCGCATTGTAGCGGCGGTCTATGACCGTCGACCCGTTTCCAATCGGCGGTCATAGACTGAACTCGCTCCACTCGATCCACGAGGGATGCGGCCTCCTCCGAGGCCGGGCTTAATTACACCAACTCGTATTGCTCGTTGGTCCTTCGGTCGTTGCCGCTACAGTTCATCCTTTAAGCTTCCCGCTATTCCAGTGCCTGCTTAAATGAACTCGTGATCGCTCGCCTACGCGGAAAAGTCATCGAAGCCTACCCCAACCGTTTGGTGGTGGATGTCAGTGGGGTCGGCTATGAGGTCCTCATCCCCATCTCGACCTTCGACCACCTCAACCCTTCCGAGGGCCTAGCCGTCGACCTGCGCACTCACCTCCAAGTGCGCGAAACCGCCCACACCCTTTATGGCTTCGCTACCGAGGAAGAGCGCGACGTCTTCCGACTGCTGATTGAACGCGTCAGTGGCATCGGACCCGCCATTGCCATGGCCGTGCTCAGCGGCATGCCAGTGGCCCACTTCAAGAACTGTGTGGTCAACGGCAATGCCGTGGAAATTGCACGCGTCAAGGGCCTCGGCAAGAAAACCGCCGAGCGCATTGTGCTCGAACTCAAGGACAAGGTCGGCGTCACCGACACTTGGCAGGACGCCGCCTCTGGTACTGTCAGCGCCCCCGCCGCCGATGCCGAGATGGCGCTCATCGCGCTGGGCTACAAACAGGCCGACGCCCGCAAGGCGGTGCGCAAGATCCTGGATGGCGATGCGGAGGCCGATGCCGAGAGCCTGATCCGCGGTGCGCTACGGGGTCTGCAGGGCTGACCGAAAAAAGCTGCACGCGCGAGTTTCGATTTCTGCGAGATGCCAAGGGGATTTCGCGAGGGTTTCGGCCACGTCGACATCTTCTTGTCGACTCCACAGCAATCTTGATAGACTGGCAGGAATTGGATCGATCTACTGCAGCTGGTTAGAATAAGCTCCCCAAACCAAAACCACCGACCATGGAAATCCTGGCCATTCCCATCATCGCTTGCGTCCTCGCAAGTGGGCAGGCTCACGCCACGGCCCAGTATCCCGACATCATCTTCTACAAGGGGGAGAAACATTCCCTGCATGACAACCCCATGGATGCCTACTTCGACAAGCATCCCGAAAAGAAGCCGAAAGGGGGCATAACCTCCACGGCCCTGTGGCGCGGTTACGTGGCCAGCTTCGAGTTCAAGGAGAAGAACCTCGTGTTGAAGGACATCAAGATTCAGACTTGGGACCGGAGCTCTGAGGAATCGGAGTGGAAGTCCGTCCGGGATCAGATTGTCCCTGCAAACGAGGATCTGATCATCGACTGGCACTCTGGACTGCTGACACTGCCACACGGCGAATTGGTGGAATACGTCCACATGGGCTACCTGTCATCTTACAGCAACTACATCCTTCTCGAAATTGAGAACGGGGTATTGATGGAGGAGCGCAGCTTCACTCTCAAGGAGTTCAATGACTTCAAGAAACGACAATTTGCTGCCTTCAAAAAGACCGAGGACTACGACAAGGCGGTGAAAGAATACATGGATCAGGGGGTCGATCCAAAAGAGATCGATGGCTACATTGAACGCAGCATCCTGTATTACACCGACGAATTTCTCGTCGAGCCCGCAAAGGCACAAGTAGACGCCCCAGAGGCCGGGAAGTAAGTCACTGCCGCGACTGAATCAATCCACGATCACCTTGCTGCCCTTCTCCACGCGGGCGTAGACCAGGGGGATGATGGACTTGGGGCCGCGGACGCAGCCGTGGGAAACCGGAACGCGCTTGGTGGGTCCGACGTGGTGGCCAATGCCTTCCCAGGTCATGCGCATCCAATAAGGCATGGAAGCCCCGACGAACTTGCCCCCTTCGGGCACTTCATCGGTGCGGATGTCGGCGTCGCCGTTGACCAAGTTGCCCTCGGCGTCATAGATGCGCCCATAACGGTTGGAGGATTTCTCCTTCTTTTTCTCGAGGATCTTGAAGACTCCCTTGGGGGTGGGATGGGACTTGCGTCCCGAGCAGATGGGGTAATCGATGATGACCTCCTCGTCAGACATCAGGAAACCCCGCTGGGTCTTGAGATTGATGAAGACGTAAGTCGACTCGGGCGTGACCTGGTCGAGCATCTGCACATTTTTCCAGTGCAGGGAGGTCTTGGGATAATCCTCACGCTCCATGAAGTGGGCGTGAGTGCCGGGCTTGGGCTTGGGCTTGGTGGCACAGGAACTCAGCAATAAAACCAGCAAAGCGCCGGTCACCAGCAGCGGACGCGGGAAAAAAGACACGGCCAATGATCTATGCGTTTCAGCCCATCTGGGCAAGTAAATGAGTTGGATTCCCCTGATTTGCCCCTTCCTGGAACCAAAAACGCTCCGCATGCAGCAATTTGGGCGCGCTTGGATGAATTGAGCTCAAGGCCATGCCGCCGGGGGGACTCGAACCCCCACGATCCTTGCGGATCAGCGGATTTTAAGTCCGCGGCGTCTACCAATTCCGCCACGGCGGCGGGGCTGGGGGTCGGTGACCCCTTGCGTCGCGAATCCAAGGTTCTGGCTGGGCCCTTGGCAAGGTCAAAGCCAAGGCCCGGTCAGCGGGAATGCTCGCCCTCGATCCGGCCCGGCCAGGGGCGGTCGCGGTAGGCCAAGGTCGCCAGCTTGCCATCTGTGGACTCATAGAGGACAAGCACATGGCGCCCCCGCTCGAAGACGGGCATGGATGCCAGGCGCTGCCTGCCTGCACGCAAAGGCAGATAGCCACGTTTCTGGGCAAGAGGAAGCTCCTGCACTTTGAGCCGCCGCAGCGAGAGGGCCTGCCAGGAGCCGGCTCCCTGCTTCATCTCCAGACGCTGCGGCTCCGCCCGGCCGAGATGCAACACACAAAGGCTTCGCTCATCGCGCCATGTCCCTGCATCCAGCCTGATTACCCGGATGCTCCAGCGCCGCTCCGGCTCGCTCCAGCGGAGATAAGGGACCAAGGTGACCATGGCCTCTTCCTTCAGATCCAGCACCACCCGGTGTCCTTCGATGCCATCCAGCGCGAAATCCAGACGATGCTGCCCTGACGGCAAGCGGCGCAGCGCGCTGACTTCCCCCGATGCCATGCCCTCCACTTGCCAAGGCTTGCCATCGAGGGTGATGCGCAGGGCTGAGCCTTCGCCCTGCGTGGCCGTGGCATTGGCCACCCGCAGGCCCGCCCACGGGACTTTATCCAGACCGGAGGCCATGGACGAAATCCAGAGCATGAGCCCGAGCCAGCCGAGCCAGCTAGAAGTCACAGACATGTCGCACCTCCAGTTGTGGGTTTCCCTCGATAATTTCTCCGTCAGGCGCCCGTTCCCCGGGATCGAGATGGACGGTGTAGACCCGGCGCACATTCGCCAGCACCTCCACCCCGGACTCATTCGGCCGCACGGCCTGGCCGACCACCCAGAGCCGGAAATTGCGCGAGCGCACGCCAGTCTGCTCGTAAATTCGCGCAAAGCACTCCTCGGCTGCCGCATCCGACCACTGAATGGAGCCGTCCGGCGAAAAGAGTTCCGCATTGCCGAACACGGCCTCCCCTTTCTCGCTGCGCAAATGACTGAGAGAGGAGGTCGTGGCAAAGGGTCGGGCCCGGATGATTTCGGTGGCAATCGCATCGGCCGCCTGCATGAGCTGCTCCGCGTCCGCCTGCCAGGGCGAAGTCACCGGCGCCAGGTGATGGCTAGTGTCGTGGGCCAGACTGAGCTGCTCGGCGATGGCGGCGTCCTGCAGCAACTCGCCATGCACGAGGGAGCGCAGGACTTCGCGGCTGGCAGTGTTCACGTTGACCCGCCCGGCCACCCGCAACAGAGGGCCTTCGCGCAGCGCTGGGTGGGTCGAATCGGGCTGGCCACAGTGAAACAGATCGAGCAAATCGCTCGCACGCAGGCCCGGTCGGTCAAAACGCGGATGCTCGGCGCGGCCGATGCGCAAGCTGTGACCACCACCGTGGCGATTGCTGATGCTTGAAGCCCATGACACCTCCGGCCACTGGCCACGCCGCAGCGGCATGGCGGGTCGCTGCCAGATGGACTGGGTGCCGAGCAACTCCGCGGTATCCTGGGCCCCGCTGCCTGGAAAATCGGGGAGATCCGGATAGGCTGGTGTCCACATCAGCGGATCGAAAAGATGGCCGAGTTCAGTCGCGCTCAAGAAGCGACCCCGCGAGGAGCGCCGCTGTGGCGCATGACTCGCCTGTGGGGTCGGCACCAAAGCCAATGGCCAAAACTCCGGGTCGGTGGGCATGCGGGCATCACTGGTGGTGACCCTGAAATCCCCGGTCGCCGAGTCGTGACCACCGTCCGCCCATTGTGAAGGCAGAACCCGCCCGTAGTGACGCGCCTTGTGCGGACTCGGATCCCGGTCGTAGATGTTGCGCCGCCGAATGTTGCGGCGATGCGGGCTGATGTTTTCGGGATAGGCGTTCTCCCCCACGGCCAGGGTGCGCAGGTAGTGGGAGATGCGGGGATCGCCCGGATTGTTGGTCATCGCACCAGAGCCGCCGTAGTTGAGGGCCGGGATGCAGGCCTTGGCCGTCTTGCGGCGGCGATCGGTGCGGAAATTGGACAGGCCATAAGAGTCCCGGTGAATACGCGCCAGACGCTCCACCGCTTGGCCATTCCAGAACAAGGTCAGGCCGCGGGCCTCGTGCTCGAGCTCCACCAGGTCAAACCACTCCGGCAGCGGCACCCCCATCCCGTCCAGTTGAGGCTGGCACGGGATGCGGTAATCGACGCGGGCAAATTCGTGGAAGCGGTATTCATCGGGGAGCAACTCGATATCGACTTCCGGCGTGACATGGAGGGAGCCCCAAGGCTCGAGTGAATGGGTCGTTTGAGCGGGATCATCCAGCAATTCGGGCGAATCAAAGGGCTGGCCGGGTGGCCCCAAGCCGATGGCCGTGGGCTCGAGATTGACCTCGTAACTCAGGCGCGCCCGCCCACCCTCGATCGGCTCACTGCCGAGATTCCACAACTCCGCAAACAGCCGCAGCGTCCACTTCATCACCCAACGCTCCTCCTCGCGGACCAGACCCTGGAAATGGATGTGGAGCACGACTTCACTCAGGAAGGGCTGGCCATCGATGCCGCGGTAATGACCTGGTTTGACCAAGGGCTGGGAATCGGCGTCGGCATGGTCGATCGCATTCGCGGCAAGGGTTCGGTGGTAGTCCTCGGGAAACCCGCCTGCCCGTTCGCCGAAGCGGGGCAGGCCACGGCGCATCCATTCCGCCATCTCATCCACCGCCACCTCCGGAGCATCCGCCAGCAGGCGATTCAGGTTCAGCTTGGGTTGCCCCATGACCCAGGGCGACAGGCCCTCTGCATAAGGCACCCGTGCCTGCTCCTCATAAGCCTTCAAGTCGATCACCCCGTGACGTTCCAGCGCATCCCCCCACGGATCCACCAGCCGCCCCGCCCACAGCACTTGATCCAGCTTGCTCCAGCGCTCGAGCGGGGGCCGGAGACCTGCTGCTGCCATCATGGAATGCGGCGACACCAGCGCGCTGCGTCGATCCACAAGTTCCCGGATCGCTTGTTCCCCAACCTCCGATGTCAGGGCCCTCAAATCGGGAGCGCGCGGCCCCGGCTCGAGGCCAGATTTCGGCATCGTTCCCATTGCCGTGCCCAAGCGCGTCAGGTCGATCCTGCCCTCGAGGTCCTCGATCCAGAACGCATAGCGTCCCACCTGCCGACTCTCGCCGTCCTTCAGCGCAAGCCAAGCCACCGGGACCGGATCGAGCCAGGGATGCGTTCGAATGCGCGCCTCCTGTTCGGCAGCCACATGCGATGGCGCTTGCAATTGCTCCAGATGCGGAATCGCCCCCCTGTGACTGAAAAGCGGATGGCTTCGGTAGTGCATTTGCCCGCCCTGGAGAACAGGCTCAAGCAGGTGCAAATGATTGCCCTGTCGGACATCACCGCTGGATTCCTGGACGATGAGAAAGTCGTCGTTGGCACCCTGCTCGAACAGCAGAC
>JAWVYP010000095.1:0-9705 GCA_033722655.1 Akkermansiaceae bacterium
CGGCGAGGAAGCGGTGGGCGGTGTCGAGAATGTGCGGACCCCAGTCGCCGAAGGCGCCGCAGCCGTAGTCATACCAGCTACGCCATTCCTGCGGGTGCAGGCGCTTGCTGTAGGGATTGACCGGAGCCGGGCCGCACCAGACCGGCCAGTTGAGACCCTCGGGCATGGGATCTTCGGGGTATTTTTCCACGCTGGCACCCCAGCCGTGCCAGCGGCGTGGGTTGTTCATGTGGGCGTCGACGGCGGTGACGTCCTTGATGATGCCGGCCTCGGTCCAAGACTTGAACTGGAAGTAATTGGCGCCCGAGTGGCCCTGGTTGCCCATCTGGGTGACTACCCCGCTCTTCTCGGCCATGTCGATGAGGCGTTGGCATTGGCCAAAGGTATGGGCCAAAGGCTTCTCGACGTAGACGTGCTTGCCCAGCGACATGGCGAGCATGGCGGCGGGGAAGTGGGTGTGATCGGGGGTGGCGATGAGGCAGGCGTCGATGCCATCGGCCATCTTGTCGAACATCACGCGGAAATCGGTGAAGCGCTTGGCCTCGGGGTGTGCCTTGAGGCTCTTCTGCACATGCTTGCCCTTGAGGTCGACGTCGCAGAGAGCCACCACCTCGCAGAGGCCGGAACTGGACATGTTCTGGAGCACGGCTCCACCCCGGTTGCCAATCCCAATGACGGCCAAGCGAACCTTGTCGTTGGCGGCAACGGTCTTGGCGCTGCTGCGCGTACCCACCACCAGCGAAGCCGGCAGGATGGTAAAGGCGCTGGCCGCAGCCGAGCGTTTGAGGAAATCACGGCGGGAAGAGCAATGGCGGGGATTCATGATTTAGGAAACGTAGGTGAGCGGGCGGATGCTTCAAGGATTTTAGGCGCTTCGCGCCTGTCACGGGTCATGGGTCATGTGTCATGAGGGTTTCCGCTGACAACATAGGGCAGATTCGTTGCCTGCACCCATGACTCTTGACTCATGACGGGAGCGCAGCGACCACCTGACTGCGCCGCTAAGCGGCGCTAAAACGGATCGTCATCCTCCCAATCCTCCCCCACCTGCCATTCCTCCACCAGTTCGAGGGGGCATTCGTCGAGGAACTGGGAGGGGCGGCAGTAGTAGTCGCCGCTGTAGGACTTGGGGTTGCTCATGGGATAAGTGAGGTAGAGCTCGTCCTTGGCCCGGGTGAGTGCGACGTAGAACAGGCGCCGTTCCTCCTCGAGGGCCTGGGGATCGCCGCTGTCGAGGATGCGCCCGCCCGGGAAGGAACCCTGCACCAGCCAGACGAGGAAGACGGCCTTCCATTCGAGGCCCTTGGCTTGGTGGATGGAGGAAAGGATGAGCTTATCCTGGTCCGGGTCCTCTTGTTGTCCGGCCTCGGGCCCGCCGTCGACGGAACTCATCAAGGAAAGCTGGGCGAGGAGTTCGAGCACGTCCTCGAAGTTGCCGCTGTATTCGGAGAGCTGCTCGATGTCGGCACGGCGGCTCTCGGAATTGTCGAAGGTGGCGACCAGATAGTCGGCGTAGACCCCCTCTAGGATGGAGAAGATCATGTCTGCGGGATTGGCGAACTCGCCGTCGGGGGTGAGTTCGTCAAGGGTGTAGCAGAGCTGCTCCCAATGCTTCTTGGACTTGGCAGGCACCTTGAAACCGAGCAGCAGCTCGGACCACTGCGGCAGCTCCTCCTTGTCGGCCCAGCCGCTCTGGATCCAGGCGTGCCACAGCTTGGCGGCGGTGGCGGGGCCGCAGCCGGGCATTAAGCCGACCATGCGCAGGAAGCTGACCTCGTCCTTGCGGTTGACCACGAAGCGCATGAAGGCGGAAACATCCTTGATGTGAGCCTGCTCGAAGAAGCGCAGCCCACTGGTGATCTGGTAGGGAATGCCGCGCGCGGTGAGCTCCATCTGGAGCTCGAGGCTCTGGAAGTGGGCGCGGTAAAGCACCGCCATGTCCTCAAGCATCACGCCCTCATCGCGCAGCTCCATGATGCGCTGGGCGACGAAGGAAGCCTGGGTGGAGGGATCGGGCAACGGCACCAGCGCTGGCTTGGCGCCAACGGCCTCGCGCGCGGCGCGCAGGTCCTTCTCGATGCGGCCGACGTTGCCGCGGATGGCCTGATTGGAGAGCTCGAGGATCTCGGGCACGCTGCGGTAGTTGGTCTCGATGGTGTAGGTGCGCGCATCCGGATGGCGTTTGCCGAAGCCGAGGATGAGTGACATGTCCGCGCCCCGCCACGAGTAGATGGATTGGGCGTCGTCGCCGACGGCCATCAGGCTGTTGGAGTCGCCGGTGAGCAGGTCGATCATCTCGGACTGCACCTGGTTGGTGTCCTGATACTCGTCGACGAGGATGTGGCTGAAGCGGCCACGGTAGAGCTCGAGCAGGTCGGGAAAGTCGCGGAAGAGTTTGACGGTGAGCACCAGCAGGTCGTCGAAGTCCATCGAGTTGTTGTCCAGCTTGCGCTTGATGTATTGCTCGCGGACCTTGGCGATTTCCTCGCTCCAGTCGTAGAGGTGGTCGTAGCGCTCGGCGAGCACGTCCTCGAGCGACTCGCCGGTGTTCTCGACCAAGGAAAACACCGAAGCCAGCACATCGGGCTTGGGAAAGCGGCGCTGGCGGGTGTCGATGTCGAGGCCGGCGATGATGGTCTTGAGCATGGCCTTCTGGTCGTCGCGATCGAGAATGGAGAAGGAGCGGGTATAGCCCAAGTCGGTGGCGTGCTTGCGCAGGATGCGCGCGCCAATGGAGTGAAAGGTGCCCGCCCAGAGAGTGGAAATGTCGCTGGGTACCAGCTCCTTGACCCGCTCGGTCATTTCCCGGGCCGCCTTGTTGGTGAAGGTCAGCAGCAGGATCTCGCGAGCGTCCACGCCCTTGTCCAGCAGCCAGGCGACGCGGTAGGTCAGCGTACGCGTCTTGCCCGATCCTGCACCGGCAATCACCAGCGCGTGGCCGGGAGGCGAGCTGACCGCCTCGTATTGCTCCTCATTGAGCTCCGCCTTGTAGTCGATGCCGCTCTTGGGAGGGCGGGTCGGATCTCCATCCCGCCCCGAGGAACCGGAACGGGTGCTGTAGAGCTTGTACTGCCGAGCCATTTGGGAATCGCGAAGGGGTTGGTGAGGCGCGAGATGGACTCACTCTGGCACCCCCGTAGCGAAGCCGCAATTCTTGATAGGAAATTGGAAATTGGGAAACTGAGTCCATGGGGGCGGCAGCGGATCCCCCGATTTCCTAAATTCCCATTACTCTTCCAAATTTGCCAGCAGAGTGATGACGCGCTCGGCATCGACGGCTCCTTCCTCGAAAAAGGAGCGCTCCAAACGTGCTGAGACCAGTACCCGGCTGCCCACATCCACTTTCTGGTAGCCTTCGTCATCGACGATGTCCTCAACAATACCTCGGGTGTTGACGCGTATGTTGCGGTTTCCGGTGTTGATGGCAATCATGCCGCCATCGGCCTTGGTGACGGTGCCGCAGAGCAGCAGTTGGGTTTCGTTCTGCGGTCGCGAGGCATGGACCATGGAAGCCTGATCGAAGCCCGCAACGTGGTGGTGGGTATTCCACTCGTTGAGCGTGATGCCCATGGGCGTGAGGATGGCCTTGTTGCCATCCTGGATCCTGACCTGGCCCACGACGTGAACCTGCTTGCCGTCCAGTTCGCGGCGGTCTCTCAGGAACCAGTTCCAGCTCTTGAGATGGACGTGGAGTTTTCCTTCCAGAGTCTCGACGGTGAAGGATTTTGCGCCGACATCGACGACCTCACCACCCGCGAAAATCCAGGAAGGTTTTGGGTCATGCTCATCGGCATGAAGGTGGGACCCGGACAGCAAAAGGCACAGGGCCGCCACGGGAGCGACCACTGTGCGCAATGCCATGGACAGGGTGGATTTGGGGTGAGACTTCATTCTTCAACGGATTCCTCGACGGCCTCTTCAACTTCTTCGCCGACTTCTTCCACCTCGTCAGCGGCCTCTTCGAGGTCATCGGACTCGGCAGCTTCTTCCATTTCCTCGGCGATTTCCTCGCTGGGAGACTGCTGCTCGCAGGCGCTGAGGCCAAAAAGCGTGCCGAAGGCAAAGGCGGAAGCCAGAAGGGCTTGGATGGTTTTCTTGTAAGTGGTTTTCATGGTATGGGTCGAATTGGTGTACGGGGTCGAATGGGGTTTCAGGGATGGCGAAATCGTCGGCGATGCCTCAGGTCTTGGTGGCGCTGCGGCCGCTGATGGCATTGATGATGAGCAGAACGAGTCCGATCACGAAGAGGATCCAGGCAATGTCGGCGGCAATTGCCATGATGCCGGTCAGACCGAGCACCCCCGCAATGAGGGCGAAGACGAGAAAGAAAAGTGCGAGTTGTAACATGGGATGGTATGGGGTTGGTGTTTGTATGGAATTTGGTGTTCGTCCCGCTCCGCTGGGCCCAAGTCAGTGCGATCAGGCTTCAGGGACCGCATTCACGCGCATCGCGAGCCTGTATCTGAGGTTGAGCCCAACAAACGGGCTAACAGGATCAACCACGCATTGCTTTGCGGTGAAATCAACCGGAAATTCCGATTCCATTGCCAAAGGGGCCAAAGGTCCCAGGATGAGGGCGCTCAGAAGGCCCGGAAATCCCCAATCAGTCCTCCGAATTGCCATTGCCGAGCAGGTTCTTGCCGAAGCGCAGAGAGATGAAATTCACCAACGCCAGAACCAGGGCGATTTCGTAGCGGCGATAGGCAACCGCCATGCCGATGGCACCCGTGGTCCAGATGCTCGCGGCCGTGGCCATGCCGCGAACCCGCTGCTCGTTCTTGAGAATCGCTCCCCCGCCGATGAAGCCGAGCCCCGTCATGATGCCCTGCATCAGGCGCGCGTGCCCACCAGCCGTATTGATCACCGAGATGCCGGTGAGGATGAACCCGCAGGACGCCACCCCGACGAGCGGAAAGGTGCGCATGCCGGCAGAGCGGGCCGATTGCTCGCGGTCGTAGGCAACAGGCAGGGCCAACAGGTAGGCCACTCCCAGATGGATCAGATGATTCCATACCTGGCTCCATTGGAAGGTTTCGGGCAGTATTCCTGCAAGCGACATGACTCCATTCATGTCAGCTTGAGAGACTAACTCAAGCAAGGAGGATCAATCGCGGACCCAAGCGAATGGATCAATCGATATCCTCGCGGGTTTTCTCGCCCCGATCAATGGCCTTGGCGTGCGCGAGGAAATCCTTCAGGCTCTCGCGCACCTTGGGCAGCAGCAAGAAAACACCGATCAGGTTGGGAGCCACCATCGCAAAAAGAAAGGCGTCCCCAATATTGACCGCTGCCCCGCTACCAATAATGGAGCCGAGGACCACCACCAAACAGAACACCAGCTTGTAGCTGATCACCAGAGGCTTGTTGTATTCCCCACCACAGAGGAAGAGCAGTGCCTGTTCCCCATAGTAGCCCCAACTTAGCATGGTGGAGAAGGCGAAGAGGATCACGGCAAGGGTCAGGATGTATGGGAACCATTCACCAATCCCGGTCGCAAAGGCCTCGGAGGTCTTTGCAATGTCCATCTGCTGGCTGAGCACCTTGTCATCGAGGGGCAACCAGACTGCTAGAAAGCTGGCATCCGCAGCCGCATCGGGGCGACCAAAGTGGCGGTCCACTCCGTCCGAAGCCAAGCCATCGGAAACCACTTGCTTGAGATCCACACCCAGACCGACGAGTAGCTGGACGGTCTCTTCGTTGGCATAGACCTGACCCCAGGACATGGCCTTCTCGTCCTTCACGGGGCTGCCAATGATGCGCACCGGCGTGTCACCCGGCAGAAGGACCTGCTCGGCGGAGGCCTTCATGAACTCACTGAGTGCAAAATCACTTCGTTTGTCCTTGGGCAAGCCCTTCATGGCATTGCCATGGGCCTCCTTGGCCTTTTCGAGCTCGTCGACCTGAATCACGTAGGCTGGCGCCTCGCTGTCGGCATGGACCCGCGCGTCGACCTTCCATTCCCCGGTGACGACGATCACCAAGGCGGTCATGGTGCAAACGACCACGGTGTCAACCAGAGGCTCAAGCAAGGCAACAACCCCTTCCGAAGCCGGCTTGTCAGTTTTCACCGCGCTGTGGGCAATGGGAGCGGAGCCAATACCAGCTTCGTTGGAGAAGGCGGCGCGCTTGACCCCTTGGATCAGGGCCCCCACCAAACCACCCACGACGGCCGTGGGATTCATGGCGTGGGCGATAATTTCAACCACCGCACTCGGAAGCTTGCCCACGTTGATGAGCAGAATGATCAGGCCCGCCAGCACATACATGATGCACATGAATGGCACGAGCACGGCAGTCACCTTGCCGATGGATTTGATGCCACCGAGGATCACCGAGCCCACCAAGGTAGCGAGGAGGATACCAAAGGTCAATTTGCCGCTGTCCGAAACGACGAACTTGGAGATTTCTCCCCCACCGCCCTGAAACTGCTGGGAAAACAGGGAGTAGGCCTGATTGGCCTGGAAAAGGTTGCCGGCGCCCAATGCGCCACCGATGGCCGCAATGCAGAAAATCACGGCAAGGAACCAACCGAGACCCTTGAAGAACTTCTTCACTCCACCCTGCTTGCCATCCGGCAAACCCCGAACGAGGTAATACATCGCTCCCCCGTGGGCTTTGCCGGCGTGGTCGATTTTGCGGTAGCGCACGCCCAAGGTGCATTCGGTGAACTTGGTGGCCATGCCGCAGATGCCGAGGATGATCATCCACAAGGTCGCGCCAGGACCACCGATGCCGATGGCGATGGCCACGCCTGCGATGTTACCAAGACCCACGGTTGCCGAGAGCGCGGAGCTAAGGGCTTGGAAATGGGATATTTCACCTGGCGCGTCCGGCCGGGTGTATTTGCCGCGCACCGTGCGGATCGCGAGACCCAGTCCGCGCAGGTTGATGAATCCAAACCAAATGGTCAGGAACAGGGAAGTGCCCGCAAGCAGGAACAGCACCACGGGAATCTTTCCGACGACCTCGAATGTCGGCCCCCAGAAAATGACACTGAACAACCACTCCGTGAGTTCCTCGATGGGGCCGTTGAGTTTCTCCGTAAGTTTATCCGCCCAAGACTTCTGCTCTCCCTGGGCTTGGGCCAGCGGCGCAGTCACCATCATCAAGAGTCCAAACAGGGCGGGAAACAGCTTCCTGATCATGGAGCATGACCCTGCCCTCCCCCCTCTGACTCGGCAAGCTTGAAAGCCGCAGCGAAGCAGCAAAGCAGCAAAGCTACGATCACTCCTGCTCGTGCGCCGGCGGGCCAGTCTCGAAGCGCATCATGTCGGCAATGAAGGTGAGCGGGATGTCGCCGGTTTCGCCGTTGCGGTTCTTGGCCAGCACCAGATTGGCACGGCCTTCGAGCGCCTCGCGCTCCTCGTCGTCCTCGGCGTAGTAGGCCGAGCGGTAGAGCAGGCCCACCAAGTCAGCATCCTGCTCGATGGAGCCGGATTCCCGCAGGTCAGACATGCGCGGCACACCAAGGCTCTTGCCGGTGCGGCCTTCCGGACCCCGGTTGAGCTGGGCGAGGATGAGGATGGGAATGTTGAGCTCCTTGGCCAAGCCCTTGATGCCGGCGGAAATCTCGGCGATTTCGCGCTCGCGGGAGTTCTCGGCCTGACGGGTGCGCGACTTCATCAGCTGCAAATAGTCGATCGCGATGAACTTGAGGTCCTCCTCCTTCTTCTTGCGCCGGGCCTTGGCCCGCAGCTCGTTGATGGTGATGCCCGGCGTGTCGTCGATGAACATCTTGCAGCTGGTGATTTCCTGCACCGCGCGCTGGATGCGCTGCAAAGCCCCCTTGTCCGGCTTGTAGCCGCGCGAGAGCGAGCTGAGGGCAAACTTGGCGCGCGAGAACACCAGGCGCTGCACCAGTTGCATCGCACTCATTTCACAGGAGAAGACCATGGTCGGCAGGTTCTGGTCGAGGCAGACGTGCTCGACGATGTTCATCATCAGCGAGGTCTTGCCCATCGAGGGGCGGGCCGCGACGACGAACATTTCCCCGGGCTTCAGGCCGTTGCTCTTGCGGTCGAGTTCCTCGAAGCCGGTGGAGATACCCTGAGAGCCCTTCTCGCCGGCGATCAACTGCTGGAATTGTTCGATGACCTCCTCGACGGTCTGCTTGATGGTCGGCGCCTTGTTGGTCTCCGAGCCCTCGCGGATGGCGAGGATGCTGGCTTCCACCGTGTCGAGCAGGCTGGCGACCTCGTCGGGCTGTTCGTAGGCCTGGGTGATGGCCTCGTTGGCGTTCTGGATGATGGAGCGCAGCACGAACTTGTCCTTCACCAGCTCGAGGTGGTGCATGAAATGGCCGGGACTCGGCGCGTAGGTGAAGAGGTCGGTCAGGGCCGAAGGACCGCCAACGCGATCGAGCAGGCCGCGGTCGAGCAGGCGCTGCACCAGCGAGACGAGTTCGATTTCCTCACCCTTCTCAAAGAGCTCGACGAGGAAGTCGTAGAGGGTGGCGTGCGCCGGCAGGTAGAAATGCTCCTTGGTCAGTTTCTCCTCGATGGCCTTGCCGATCCAGTCCTGGGGATCCTGCAGCATGGAAGAGAGCAGGCTTTTCTCCGGGCCGAGGGCATGCGGCAGGGCGCGCATCACGTCGTCACTCTGTTCGGGAGCCTTTTGCAAGGAAGGAGAATCGCTGCGTGCCTTGGGAGAAGTTCGGGTGTCTGCCATGGAAGAAAGCCACGATGCCGATCTCCTCCGCAGCGGTCAATCTCGACCGGATTGGAAACTGAAATCGTTCTGAACAATTGTGAATATGTGAACAAGAGGGGAGCACCTGTCCCCTTCCCATGAGTGCCAGACATGCATGCCCCAGCCTTTGTGAATAAGCTGTGAATGGAATGACAACAAGTTGTGAACAACGATTCACCCCCGCGCCGAAAGCGGCAGAAATTCTCCATCGATGTCTCACTCCGAAGCCACTTCGCAGCCATTTCAGCTTCTCAGTATTCAGCATTTCAGCTTTTCTCCCGGCGTGAGAGCCCTCCTGCAACGCGTCTCCAAAGCCTCGGTCCGCATCGACGGCGAGATCCATTCCGAGATCGGCAGCGGCCTCCTGGTCCTGCTCGGCATCGAGGAGGCCGATACTGCGGAGGACATCGCCTGGCTCGCGCCCAAGATCGCCAAGATGCGGATTTTTGGCGACGAGGAGGGCAAAATGAACGCCTCCTTGCTCGACACCGGTGGTGAGGCGCTGGTGGTGAGCCAGTTCACCCTTCACGCCGCCACCCGCAAGGGCAACCGGCCCTCCTTCATCCGCGCGGCTGCCCCGGCTCACTCGGAGCCGCTCTATGAGGAATTTTGCGCCACCATGGAAAAAGAAAGCGGCCGCAGCGTCGGTCGTGGCGTGTTTGGGGCCGACATGCAGGTCGCCTTGGTCAACGACGGCCCGGTGACCATCTGGATCGACAGCAAAAATCGGGAATGAGGGGCCACTCCATGCCCCCCCCCCCCCCCCCAAAACCACACCCCCCCCCCCCCCCCCACCCACCCCCCCCCCCCCCCCCCCAACACCCACCCCCCCACCCCCCCCCCAACCAGCCCCCAACCCCGACCCCCCCCCCCCACACCACCCACCACCCCACCGGCAACACCCCCACACCCCCGGCCACCAGCCCGCGCACCAACCACATCACCCCGGACCCCACCACCATCCCCACAAAAACACCATCCCCCACCAGAACCCACCCACCCACCTGCCCGACCACC
>JAWVYP010000096.1:0-9616 GCA_033722655.1 Akkermansiaceae bacterium
CACCGGCGAGCTTGGCAGCGTCGATGACCTTGACGGTGGCCTCGGTGGGAGCGGCGGCATCCGCCCGGATGACCACCGGGCTTTCCGGGGTCTCCTCGAGCAGGGCGGCCACCACGGCACGTACCCCATCAAAGCCGATCTCGCGACCACCGTGCCAGACCCGCGACTCGGCGGTCACGGCGATCAGGATGGCCTGGCGCTGCAGGTCCTCGGCGGAAGCTGCGCGGGGCTTGGAGACCTCCACGCCTGTCTCCTTGACGAAGACGGTGGTGACGATGAAAAAGATCAGCAACAGGAACACGACGTCGATCAGCGGCGAGATGTCGATCCCGCTGCTATTCTCGGTCATGGTGCTGTGACGGAAGCGTCTCATGGAGTCTGGATTGTCCCGGCTTGGGCAGGTGGCGAAACCGTTTGGCCGGGCGATGGGCCAGCTTGGGTGGGTGGCAGGCCGGTTTGTGCGGGCGGCGGCACGATCTCACCAAGCTTGGCGTGGAGTTGCTGTTGGAGTTCCAGATGAACGGTCCTGGCGCGGCGCTGGAGCAGGCCGAGCAGGAAGGCAGCGGGAATGGCGACCACCAGTCCCGCCTGGGTGGTGACCAGCGCCTTGGAAATCCCGGTGGACACGGTGTCGATGGGCGCCGCATTGCCCAAGGCCATGCCCGTGAAGGTGATGAGCATGCCAGCGACGGTTCCCATCAGACCGATCAGGGGAGCGGCGGAAACGAGCACGGCCAGAAAGGGCAGACGGCGCTCGATGCGCGCCATCTGGTCGAGCTCCATGGAGGCATAGGAGCGCTGGATCTCGCGCCGGCTGGGCAGCTGCTGTTTCCAGGGCAGGGCCTGGTCGACGCGCTTGATGCGCATCCACTTGCCACTTGCCACCTCGCGCCGGGTATCCCCCAGCATCAACCACATCTTGAAGAGGGTGGCGTAGATGGCCACCGCCAGTATCAGCAGGCAGCAGAGGGTGATCCCCCCTTCGTGCAGGCATTGCTGGATGGCGTTGTACAAGGACATGGTATCGGGAATGGAAGCAGCTCACTTGGCGCGCAGGCCATTGACGAAGGACAGGCCGAGACGCTCGGTGGTCTGGACGATGCCCTGCGCACGGCGCGACAGGAAGGCGTGGATGATCAGCGCGGGAATGGCGACCACCAGACCGAACAAGGTGGTGATAAGCGCTTCGGAAATGCCGCCCGCCAAGGGCTTGGGATCGCCCGAGCCGAAGAGCGTGATCAGGTTGAAGGTCGAGATCATGCCCGAGACCGTACCGAGCAGACCCAGCAAGGGAGCGGTGGCCGCGGTGATCGCAATCACCGGCAGCATGGTCGAAACCTTGCCCTGCACGCCCATGAGTTGTTCGTAGAGCGTTTCCTCGACCAAGTCGGGCGAGTGCTCGGAGGTCTTGACCATCTTGACCATCACCTCGCCGGCCGGGTGGCGGCGTTGCCCCGCGATCTCAAGGGCCTTGTCCCGATCACCCGTGCGCAGCGCGGCGAGGATGGCGGTAACCCAGGCGTCGGTCGGCTCGCGGTAGCGTGCAAACTCGGCGAGCTTGATCAGGCCGAAAATGGTGGAAATCAGGGCCAGCAGCAGGATGGGCCAGATCCACAGCCCCCCCTTGCGGATGAGCGCCATCGGCCCACCAGTGAGATCCTCGAGCGCGCGGGCATTGCCACCGGTCGGGTCCACGGGAATCTCGGCCACCTCCCCTTTCAGCAGACTTGCCACTTCCGCAGCCGAGTCATCGGCAAAACGCGGCAGCTCACCCGGTCGCAGCTCCACCACCTCCCCGCCCGATTTCCTGTCGGACGCCAGGAAGTAGGACACCGGCCCCATGGCCGCAAAGGTTCCGGAATGCACATCACCGTCGAGATCCACCGCCTTGCCCGGTGCGCTCGAGCCACCCAAGAGCGCTTCCAGTCGATCCACCGAGGCATCCAGCGCCGCCAGCCGATCGCGCAGGAGCTGCGCCTCCTCCCCGCTGTCGGCGGCAAGCATGGAGTCCTCGATTTCCAAGGGAGGCGATCCCGGCTTGGCTAGGGTTTCCACCTTGAGCGCGTAGTCCTTGAGCAGGCTGGCGATGTAGCCCGCGTCCTGAGAGCGCATGGCGAGTTCAGCCTGGAGTTCGCGCAGCTCCCGCCGGCGATCCTCCTCGCCCATCCGCGCGATGCGCAGGAGCCGACGCTTCTCGATGAGTTGTTGCTCCACTTCGGCAAATTCCGCGCTGAGCTCCGGCTTCTCGGCCGCAATGGCCGCACGCGTTTTCTCCAGTTTGGCGAGCGCCGCCTTGAGGTCCTTCTCAGTTTGTTGGAGAGCCTGCTCCACCGAAGTTTCCTGGGCGCAGAGGCTCCCTGCCGTCAAGGCCGTCACGAAGATGGCGGCAAGCCCTTGGCCGAGGCCTCTGGAAAATCGCTTCATCATCAGATCAATCGAGTTGGAGCGGGAAGGTCACGCTCGCTGGGGGCAATTTCTGGTCCATGATGGCAAAGGCTTCCTCCAGGGCGTCGCGCACTTCCGGTTTGGACTGCCACCTCCAGCCCTCCGGGCCCGGCCTGCCGACGCCGGCCTTGCCCTTGCGACTCAGGTAGTAGGCCTGGGCGAGACCGAGGTAGAGCACCTCGACCTCACTGCCATCACGCACCTCCACCCCGCGGGTGAAGCGGCGGTTGAACTGTTCGCTCTTGTCGAGGAAGGCGAGCATGGCCTGCAGGGCCTCCCGGGGTTCGTCACCCGGCTGCCAAGCGCTGATGGTGGCCAGGTCCACGCCGGCATCCAGTTGCAGGGGTGCCGGCAGGCGTTTCGACAAGGCAAGCAGGCGCGGCTGGTTGCGCGCCACGGCTTCGGCTGCAACTTGGCGCGCTTCCTTGAGGGCTGCAATCTCGGCCTGGATCTCGTCGGTCTGCTCCTCGTGGGCCGGTGCTGTCTTGCCCGCCTTGGCCAGTTCCTCCTCGAGGAGTTTGAGTTCCTTCTGATGAAGAGCCAGCAAGTTGCCCAATTCCGCCTTGCGCGCCTGCCACTCGAGCCGCTCCTTGGACTCCAGGGTCTGCACGTCGACCAACTTGGAGATGGTCTCGCGCAGCTCGATTACCGCCGCCTCATCCACCTCCTCCTGCGCCTGCATCAGGCACAGTGAAGCCGCGAAAAAGCCGAGAATGAAGGGGATTGGGCGCATGAGTTCTTGTTGAGAATCTTTCTCAATAGAATCTCAAGGTGTCGCCCACACACCGACCAGTCAAACCCAAAGTCCGCATGGATCCAGCAGTGGTGTGGCCCCACCACCGGCCGAGAAAATCGCCTACTGCCCAGGCTGCCTACTGCTCAGGCTCGTGGGAACGGCAACTCAGGAATCCTCCCCTTCTTCACTGCCTTGGAATTCCAGGATGTCTCCGGGTTGACATTCCAGATGGCGGCAGATGGCCTCCAGGGTGGAGAAGCGGACCGCCTTGGCCTTGCCCGTCTTGAGCACCGAGAGATTTTGCGGGGTGATGCCGACCGCTTCGGCGAGGTCATTGAGCTTCATCTTGCGGCGGGCCAGCATGACATCGAGATTGACAATTATGGACATGGGAAATCGCGGGTTGGAGCTGAATGGAATGGGCAAACTCAAATTGTCAGCGATTGCTCCTCCTGCAGGCGGCGACCGTAGTCCAACACCCAACTGAGGATCAGCAACAGGATGCCGGTGGAAAGCACCGGGCTCATGCCCGCCGCGGTAATGATGCCCTGATACATGTGAGTCACGAGGTAGATGTCATGGTCTGGCCGACTACAGCGCAAATCCATGATCAGCGAGATCGTGAATTGCATGAGGTGCAGCAGACCGAGCCACCGGAGCCCCCTGATGGTGGGACGAGCAAAGGATTCGGCCCGCCTCCACGCCATGGCAAGTCGCAGGAAGATCAAGGCATACGCAAGATAGAGCACGCTGATGGAGAACAAATGAAGCAGGAACCCGCTTCGAGCCTCCTGAGCATAGCTTCGGTCCATTTCGATGAGTTCACCCACGGTGGTGTCCAGACTCAGCGGCGTGCTCCTGATTTCGTCTTCATAAAACTCCGTCAATTCGAGGGCCGCCGGAGAGGTGAACCAGGCCATTAGGGGAGTGAAGAGCAGTGCGCCCAGAAGTCCCAGGCAGGAGACGATGAGCAGCACGTGACCCAGACGGCTGATTTTCTTTTTGAGGTCGCTGTTTTCGTTCATGGGGTTGGTGAGTTGGTGAGTTGGTTCTCAGTGTTTTTGTAAGGCAGGCGATCCGAAGCTTGGCCGGAGCGATGGGAGAGAACTAGACCTCAAGCACATTGTTGTAAAGTATATTTTTACTGTTTTTCATTAAATTTTTTCCTTTTTCCATTTTATGGAGCCAAAGAATTGCATGCCCCGAGCGATCGTGACCACAGAGCCTAACAGCAAAACCGCTGACCGCTGACCGCTGACCGCTGACCGCTGACCGCTGACCGCTGACCGCTGACCGCTGACGGCGGCGGCAGCCGCCGCTCACCACCGATTCGTGATCCACACCGACTGGTAAGGCTCAAGCTTGATCACCGCACCGCGTTCACGAATCTCGGAGCCGCGCAGCAGTTCATACCAGGACTCGGAGTCGATGAGGTTGAGTTGGGCCAGGTCAAGTTCCTGAGCTTGGTCGCTGACATTACTGACCGCGAAGATGCTCTGGTCGCGACGGTGGTTCTGGCGCCACACACCGAAGAAGTGGTCCTCCAACTGCAAGGTGTATTGGGTGGCGTTGGGGTGGAAGGCTGGCTGGCGCTGGCGGATGAGAATCTGCTCGCGCAGGCCGGTGAGCACCTGCGAGCGCACGGACTCCGGATCGGCGAGATCGGCCTCGAGATCCTTTTCCTGCCACTGGTGACGGTTGATGGAGCGGGCGCGGCCGGTCTTCTCGCGCAGGTCGGTGTCATTGGGGGTGGCGAGGAAGCGGTGGATGTAGAAGGCCGGGATGCCTTCCATGGCCAGCACCATGGTGTGGGCGCAGATGAAGCGGGCGATGTGCAGATCGTCGGGCTTGCCGCTGGCCGTGCCCTGCAGGGCATCGAAGAGCGAAATGTTGATTTCGTAGGGCTTCTCCTCGCCGTCGACACCGCGGCGCATGGAGATCTCACCACCAAACTTGCGCATGGTGTCCATCAACTGCTCGCGCTCCTCGTCGGTGAGCAGGCCCTCGGTCGGGCGCAAGCCGATGCCGTCGTGCGAAGCAATGAAGTTGAAGTAGGCGCGGCCATACTGGGCCGGCGGCATGGTGGTCAGCCAGTTGCGTAGGTGCCGACTGGAGCCGGATACCAGGGTGTTGAGCAACAGCGGGGGCAGCGAGAAGTTGTAGATCAGGTGCGCCTCGTTGCCGTTGCCGAAGTAGGAGATGTTCTCGTGGTTGGGAACATTGGTCTCGGTGATGACCACGGCATCCTGGCTGGCGTGCTCGATGAGCAGGCGCAGGAAGCGGATGATTTCGTGGGTCTGCGGCAGGTGCATGCAGGTGGTGCCCTTCTCCTTCCAGAGAAAGCCAACCGCATCGAGTCGGAACCACTTCACCCCTTGGTCGAGGTAGAAGCGGATGATGCGCAGGCATTCCAGCAGCACCTCGGGGTTGGCAAAGTTGAGATCGACCTGGTCCGGACTGAAGGTGCACCAGACGTGTTTCTCGCCTTCCACGGTCTTGACCTTGGTCAGTAGTGGCGAGGAACGGGGCCGGATCACCTGGGTCCAATCGCCTTCGGGGTCGGCATCGATGAAGTAGTCCTTGCCCGGCTCCTTGCCTTCCAGGAACTGCTTGAACCACTCGCTCTCTGCAGAGCAATGGTTGAGCACCACGTCGCCCATCACCTTATAATCCTGGGCGAGGCGCTGCAGGTCGCCCCAGTCTCCGAGTTCCTCGCGCAGGGCGTAGTAGTCGATGACCGAAAAGCCGTCGTCGGAGCTGTAGGGCGAGTAGGGCAGAATGTGCACCCCACTCACCGCGTTGCCGAGGTGGGTCTGGAGAAAGCGGCGCAGGGTCTGCAGGCTGGGCTCGCCCTCCTTGACGATGGTGTCGCCGTAGGTGATGCAGGTGATGTCGCGCTGGTCCCAGCGGCTGGCCGGGGTGACCACCTGCAGGTCGGCGCGCTTGAGGCGCATGATTTCCACCGCCTCCTTGCCGAGCGCCTCGATGTCGGCATCCGGGTAGATGGTGGCGAGGTGGCCGCAGGCGCGCTGGCGCACCACGGTGGAGGGCGAGAGCTCGATGGCCTCCCCGCCGAACTCGCGCATGTCCTCATCCACGGCCACCAGCAGGCGCTCAAGGATGTCGGGAATGGCAGAGCGCACGCGCTCCCAGCTGGGCATGAAAGGCTTGTCCATGGGGGCGTTCATGAAGGTTTTGCCCGCAATCATGATGTTTTGGGCAAAGGCCTCGACCGCGGCTTCCTCCGCGTGGCGGTCGTACTTGAGGCCGTTCATGGTGGCGTCGTTGTGGTAGCTCTCGACCAGGTCGAGCGCGGTCCGGTAGTAGGAGGCCTTGAGGGAGCGGAAGAAGGGCTTGCCGAAGACCTCGCCCTGCGTGGCGAGCTTGCGGTAGAGCGACTTGGCGATGTCCACGCTCATCTTTGAGAGCCCTTTGGAGGCATCCTCGGGCGAGAGATCCTGGTGCTTGTGGTCGTAGACGTCGGCGATGTCAGCCTGACAGATGCGCTGACTGGAATAGTTGCGCCAGATCTCGGAGATCACGCCCATTTCCAGGCCCCAGTCCGAGGGGATGCGGATATCCTGGAGCACATCGGCGGCCAGCGAGAACTCGCCGGCAAGCGGATAACGGAAGCTGTCGAGGTATTCGAGGAATTCGCTGGGACCGCAGACCTGCTGCAGCGAGCGGATCAGCGGGGACACCAGCAGGCGGCAGACGCGGCCGTTGAGCTTGTTGTCGGCGATGCGCGCGTAGTAGCCCTTGCAGAACTTGTAGCCGAAGTGCGGGTTGGCGATGGGATAGATCAGGCGCGCGAGCATGTCGCGCTTGTAGGTGACGATGTCGCAGTCGTGCAGGGCGACCGCCTTGGCGCGGCCGGAGGCCAGGGTGTAGCCGAAGCAGTACCAGACGTTGCGGCCCTTGCCCGGTTCCATGGGCGCGAGATCGTGCTCCTGGAGCATGGCATCGATGGCGCGCAGGCGGGGGCCGTCGTTCCACAGCACGCGGTGGCGCTGCGGCAGTCGGCCGAAATATTCGAGCGCGTGGCGGTATTGGCTCTCATCCGCACGGTCGAGACCGATGACGATTTCGTCCAGGTAGTCGACGTGGGTCAGCTCGTTGACGATGTGATCCAGGGCCGGACCTTCCAGTTCGGAAAAGAGCGAGGGCAGCACCAGACCCATGGGGTTGTCCTTGCGAAACTGGTGGAGCTCATACTCGAGGCCGTCGAGGGGACGGTTGCCGAGATTGTGGAAGGTGGTCACGCGACCGTTTTGAAAGAAGTCTGCCATGGGATGTCGGGGAAAGTGCTAGGAAGTCGATTGGGGGGCGCCTTGGTTTGACCACCACTCCTCGAAGGCCTCGGCCCAACCGTAGGGGCCCGGCTGCTCGGGTTGCAAGAGAACCGGCGCCTGCACCTTCATTTCGGAGGATTTGCGCGAACGGATTCTCACTGCCACGTCTGCGGCGCAGAGCATGGCTTCATCGTTGGGGCTGTCACCAAAGGCAATGATCCTGAGAGGAGTAGCAGACCCCTTGCCAAATGTCTCGGCCACCGCTCTGAGGCCGTCGGCTTTGTCGAACTCGCCCATGACGTGGATGTAGCGTCCGCCGCGCACCGCACGTAAGTCCTGCGATTCGAGCTCCACAAGGAACTGGGCGTAAGCATCTTCTGTATCCTCCCACACCAGGGGCTCGGTGCCGTGGCGCTGTCGGGCCAGTTCCGCCCGCTCCAAGTCCAGGCCACAGTCCTCGGCCACCTCCTCGGCCGACCAGTCGGCAAAACCGCTGAATTCCCAGCCGTTTTCCTCGCGCAGCTGGTGAATGACCTCGATGAGTTCGTCGCGCGGGCTGCCCATGGCCTCGACGCGGTAGTCTTCGCCTTCCTCCTCGGAGGGCCAGGCCACCGCAGCCCCGTTCTCCACAATCATCGGCTGATGGATGCCGAGTTCGGTGGCCAGCAGGCGCATTTCGGCCAAGGTCTTGCTCGAGGCCAGCACCAGCGGCACCTCGTGCTCCTTGAGGGTGGCGACCGCCTTGGCGGCGGGCTGCCAGGAATAGTCGTCGTGGTCGAGCAGGGTGCCGTCGAGATCGGTCACCGCCATCCAGTTCTGATACCAGCTCATGAGCCCTCCTTCCAGTTCATCGCTTTGATGCGGTGGTCCTCGCCGAGTTCGAGCACCGCGTCGGCGGTCATCGGCAGCACCTGCCACTGGTGTTCGGTGAGGCGTTGGTAGTGGGCAATGAAGCGATCGAGTTGGGCCTCGTCCATCACCTGGCTCATGTCCCCGCCCGTCGCCTTCATCTTCTCGCGCAGCTTGTCCTCCTGCTCCCCGCGCCAGGCGCGGATGCACGCCATGCTGGGCGCCTTGAGCAGGATGAGCGCATCGATGCGCTCAAAGAGTGGGCGGTAGGGTCCGGCGAGCTGGTCGTTGACGTGGCGACGCCAGATGGCCTCGGCATCCTCTTCCTCCTCCAGGGGGTTGGCGGCGGGAATGATGGCCGCATCCGGCTGCGGCGTGGCACCCACGCACCAGCCTTCGAGGATCACCACGTGCGCCCGGCCCTCAAACACTGGCCACTCTTCTTCGGGCACGCGGTCGTCCACCGCCTTGTTGAAGCGCGGCAGCGGAGTCTCCTCCCCTGCCCCGGCCTGCATCAGCTTCTCGATCACCTCCAGGCCCAGCTGCGGGTCGTGGGTGCCGGGCACGCCACGCGTTTTGAGCAGCGGGTGGACCTTCTCGCCGAGACGGATGCGCTCCTCGCGGGTGAGGTAGAGGTCATCGATGGAGAGCACGGCCACTTTGAGCTCGTGCTCCTTCTCAAGCAGGTGGCGGAGAAACAGCGCCATGGTCGATTTGCCCGTGCCCTGACCGCCGTTGATGCCAAGCAGGATGGACTGATCGGGTTTCTCCTTACAGCCGGCAGCCACACGCTCCGCCAGCGGCCGGTAGTAGCGATCCACCGTCTCGGTGAAATCCGCTGGCAGCCGCTCCTGTTGGATCAACTGGGCGAGGGTCATGGGTTGAAGGTTGGCAATGGGCCGTCTCTACAAGCAAGAGCCGTGCCACCCCCGAAGCCTAGGAACCACGGGGATGCTGCCAAGGATTGGTTTGGAAACTCTCAGAGATCCGCATGCTTCTGCACTCCCCTCACCGGATGATCGGAATAGATAATGCAGCCCTCCAAATCGGCATCTCCCTCGACCCGGGTATTTGGCCAGAGGACCGAGTCGCGAACCACCGCTCCGGCCTTCACCACGGCTCCCGGCCCCACCACTGAGTTGACCACCTTGGCGCCCTCCTCGATCTGGGCCTCGGGATGGATGCGCGCTCCGAGGTCGAGTTCGCGATGCGCCTGCAGGTAGGCCTCGCGATCGCCAAGGTCGAGCCACTCGCCCTCATCCATCACCACCCCACCCAGTCTGCCGCTCTCGGC
>JAWVYP010000097.1:0-9609 GCA_033722655.1 Akkermansiaceae bacterium
CTTGCTTTGATTTCGCTCCACTCAATCCATGAGGGGAGCATGGTCGTCGGCCATGGGGATGAGGTTTTGCCAACTCGCTTTGCTAGCCCGGAAATTTCATGAAACCTCGGTCTGCGGCTTGTCCTTCCCGATGTTGCCTGCGTTCTCCTTGAAAACGCAGTTGGACAGAGTGTCAACTCAGCCCTGACTGCGTTTTCAGCGTCGGCCTTGGCAAGATCGAGAATTCCTGCGCCTCGCCCACGAGAATCATGAAAGATCCGGGCTAGTTGGCCCATCGGTCGTTGTGCTTCGTGTATGCTGTTGTGCTGGCACGAAAAAAACCCGCAACGGCGGTGCCGGTGCGGGGTTGGGAAGTGAGAGATTGCCTCAATCAACGCTTGCGGCGGCGCAGTAGCATCAGCACGCCAAGGCCGCTGAGCAGGGCGACGGAGGGCTCGGGGATTTGGGTGACGGCTACTTCAGAAAAGCCGACACGACTCGTGTCCCCTCCGCTGGTAAGAATCTCAATGCCGATGTAGCGGCCCGTGGCATTGCCGAGGCTGATCGTGGAGGTGTCGCGGTAGGTGCCCGTACCGGAGGTCACCAAGCTCCATCCTGCACTGGAGAAATCGTAATCCACAGATGAGCTGGTGTTGTCGGGGCCGTGGGTCAATCCGCTGACGGAAGTTGTACCCACATACACATTGTAGGTGGCGGCGACTCTGCCGGAGTTTTCACGGATGTGCCAGATGTAAAGATTCTCGAGATTGGCCGTGCTGGCACCCAGATCGAACACAGCCCACCCGATCTTGCTGTTGATTGAGGTTCCACTGTCCAATTGATTTCCGCTTTGCCACTCAGTCTGGTAGGCGTTGCTGGTAGCCGTCCAAGTGGAGGGGTCTCCCTGACCGCTTGGCCAACTGGGATCTCCAGACTCCGCGGTTCCATTGATTCCCGAGCCGTTGATCATGTCATCTTCACCCTGCGTGAAGTTGGAGTACTCATTGTGGGCGTAGACTTCGGTGATGCTGAGCACAGTGGCTGCCTGGCTGGATCCGACAAAAGCCAAGGCGGTGGACGCTGCCAGCCCAAATAAACGTATGCTGACTTTCATGAGTATGTGGGTTGTGGGGGGGATGGGAATCGTGGCTGAGTTGGCTGGGAGCACAAACACAGCACACCACTCATTATCTTATGAGTATAAATCATGTCATGATTTTGTGCAAGTTATGATAGATGTTTTTGCCCTGGCGACTAGCAAACGGAGCCCTACAGCCATGCTCTAACGATGAACCCCAAGAGGGATTCATTCCTTGTGCTCTCAACGTTTTCACTGATATTGAGACAATTTGTCGCAGCTGATGATGGCCCTTAGGAGTCGGTGCCGGTTTCCGTCGTGCTCGTCGAGGGTGGCTACTGGGCCCTGGGGGCCACCTGCCATAGAGGGACAGACAAATAGTGGAGGATCGTAAGTGACTGATTGTCAGAGACTAGGTTTTAGGTCATGGCGGACACATGGGTCATTCGGCCAATTTGCGCGTCGTTTGGCCGGTGATGGGGACACACAAACTTGGGCTCGTTCCTCGCTCCAAGCTTTGTATGTCCCCGAGCGGGCGAGGGCGCAGGGTTGGTGGCGTGAAGGCCCATCGGAACCCTGTCTGTGGAAAGGGTCAGTCCCATCCATCTGCGTTCATCCGTGGCTCAAAACTAGGAACCACGAACTAGGAACTATGAACGATCTGCGTTAGCAGATCAGATCAGAATATCCTTCACCACATGTGGATGTTCCACCCCGGTCAGGCGGGCATCCAGACCCTGGAACTTGTAGGAGAAGCGGGCGAAGTCGATGCCGCAGAGGTGGAGCATGGTGGCGTGCAGATCGTGAACCGATACCTTGTTCTCGGCCACGCCGTAGCCGAGTTCGTCGGTCTGGCCGTAGCTGATGCCGGGTTTCACCCCACCGCCGGCAAGGGCGATGGAGAAGGCGTTGATGTGATGGTCGCGGCCGCTGCCCTGGCCCATGGGGGTGCGGCCGAATTCGCCGCCCCAGATGACGAGGGTGTCCTCGAGCATGCCCCGCTGCTTGAGGTCCTTGATGAGGGCGGCCGAGGCCTGGTCGGAGGACAGGGCGGAAGTCGCCATGTGCTTCTTGATGCCGCCGTGGTGGTCCCAGCCGCGGTGGTAGAGTTGGACGAAGCGCACACCCTGTTCGAGCATGCGGCGGGCGAGCAGGCAGTTGGAGGCGTAGCTGCCGTCTCCGAGTTCCTCCACCCCATACATGTCGAGGGTCTTCTGCGACTCGCCCGACATGTCGGTGAGTTCGGGCACGGAACTCTGCATGCGGAAGGCCATTTCGTATTGGGCGATGCGGGTGTCGATCTCGGGATCGACGCGCTGCTGGCGCAGGTGACCGTTGAGGTATTTGACCTCGTCAATCATCTGGCGCTGGGTGGATTGGCAGATGCCCTCGGGGTTGCCGATGAAGTGGACGGCGTCGCCCTTGGATTGGAACTGAACACCCTGGAAGCGGCTGGGCAGGAAACCCGATGACCATTGCCGGGAGGAGACCGGTTGCGGGTTGCGCCCGCCGGGAGGTTTGGAGATGAGCACCACGTAACCGGGCAGGTTCTCGGTCTCGGCACCCAGGCCGTAGAGCAACCAGGAGCCCATGGAAGGCCGGCCCTTGATGATGGAGCCGGTGTTCATGAAGGCGTGGGCCGGGTCGTGATTGATCTGCTCGGTGGTCATCGACTTGATGATGCAGAGCTCGTCGGCGACCTCGCCCAGGTGGGGGAAGTAGTCGGAAATCCATTGGCCGGACCTGCCATATTGGCTGAAGCCGGTGACAGGACCGCGGGCGACCAGCTTCTTGCCCTGCAACTGGGCGAGCTGTTGGCCGGCGGTGAAGGACTCGGGGAATTCCTCGCCGTCGATGCGGGCAAGCTCGGGCTTGTAGTCGAAGGTTTCCAGGTGGGAAGGCCCACCCGCCATGCAGAGGTGGATCACCCGCTTGGCCTTGGGTGCGTGGTGCAAGGCGTTGTCGAGGATCCCCGGCCAGGCCTTTTCGCCAGCCCCCATGGAACGATCTGCCAGGGAGGCCAGCGCCATGCCACCCAGGCCCGCGAAGGATTTGTGCAGGAAGGTGCGCCGGTTGATCGACATGGCGTGTTCGGGATCGAGATACATGACAGGCTGGGAGTTTAGAGTTGGGAGTTTTGAATGAAGAGTTTGGTCAAAGTGCGCTACCGGTGGAGCAGCCGAGCAATCTGAACTCATCATTCATCCATCTTCACTTAGTAGCGGGTGATCGTTTCGTGCAGGTTGAGGAGCAGGCGGGTGGTCTGGGTCCAAGCGGCGAGTTCGATGGGATCGATCCCTTCTGGGACGGGTGCGATGCCCACCTTGAGGAAGGCCTCGGCGTCGTCATCGCCCTGGCGGAAGCCCTCGGCGGCGCGCTGCTGGAAGTCGAGGAAGCGGGCCTGTTCGGTGTCGTCCGGGCTGCGGGCGAGCAGAATCCGGAACATGCGCTCGATGCGCTCTTCGGCGGAGGCATCGGGGTTCTCCATCAGCACGCGGGTGGCGAAGCCACGGGAGGCTTCGACATAAACCGGGTCGTTGAGGAGCGTGAGGGCCTGCTGCGGGATGTTGGCCTGGAGGCGGTCGGCGGCGCATTCGTCACGGGCGGGGGCATCGAAGTTGGCCAGGGTCGGCAGCAGGAAGGTGCGCTGCCAGTGGGCGTAGAGCGAGCGGCGGTGCTGGCGGTCATCGAGATGGGCGGTGTAGGTGCGGACCGGGAAGTTGAGATTCGAGTAGTAGTTCTCGGGTTGGTAGACGCGCACCGAGGGGCCTCCGACGTGGGACTGGTTGAGCAGGTCGCCTGCGGCCAGGGCCTGGTCGCGGATGATTTCGGCTTCGAGACGGCGCGCACTCTGTTGGGCAAAGAGTTTGTTGTAGGGGTCGATCTCGAGCAGATCCTCGCGTTGGGCGGAGGCCTGGCGATAGGTGTGGGAATCGACGATGAGGCGCACCATGTGCTGGATGTCCCAGCCGGACTCACGGAACTCGGCAGCGAGCCAGTCGAGGAGTTCGGGGTGGGTGGGCGGTTCACCCTGGCCGCCAAGGTCGTCGAGCACGTTGGAGATGCCGCGGCCCATGAACTGTTTCCACAGGCGGTTCATGATGTGACGGGCGGTCAGAGGGTTTTCGTCGGCAACGATCCAGTTGGCCAGGTCGAGGCGGGTCAGCTTGCGGTCCTTGGGCAGGGAATCGGAGGGCAAAAACGAGAGCACGGCGGGTTCGACCAACTCGCCACTGTCATCCTGCCAGTCGCCACGCGGCAGAATGCGGGTGGGAAACTCGGGCTCGTCGACCTGGACGGTGACGACGGTGCGGGTCCAGCCGGAGCGGCAATCGCGGATTTGTTCGAGCACCTGCTGGTAGGCAGAGGAAAGTTGCGCGGGCGGGGTGGCGCAGAGATGCCAGGCTGCGCTGGCGGCCCTGCCACCTTCCTGCAGGGCCTGATGGAAGGCTTCGGTGAAGGCGGGCTCACCGGCCACCGGATCGAGAACCGGCGACTGCGAAATGCGCAGCATGGAAGCGGTGTTGCTGCCCAACTCGACGAGGAGTCTGGCTCCCGCGGGAATCTTGAGCGGCTGCTTGAGGCAGTAGACGGCGCTCTGGGTGCGCCGGGTCAGCGACTCGGGTCCCTCGTAGCCGGACTTGGGAGCGGACTGCCAGCCGTGCTTGCTGCTGATCTGCAGATCACGGCGGTCGCCGTGCTCCATGTCACCGGCAAAGCCATCCTCGCGGTCGAGATCGGCCTGCTTCCAGCGGATATCGAGCGGGGTGGTTTTGCCATCGTCCGTCAGCAGCAGGAACTCGGGCTTGAGCGTGAAGTGGCCGCCGTCCTCGCGTCCGACCGATCGGGATTCGGGATCCGGCAGGGCTTCGATGCGGAGGCTGCCGAGTTGATCGTCCGCAAACGCGAGTTCGATGCGGCTGACTTCCTTCGGGTCGGCCTTGCCCATGAAGCGCACGGCCTTGTCCGCGATTTCGTGGCGGGTGCCCTCCTTGGAATCGACCCTTGAAGGTGTGAGGGTGGCCCAGCCATCCGGATGTTCGCTGGCGAAATTCTTGAGTCGGGCGATGGCTTCGGCCGGAGCTTCCTGCGTGGTTTCCGCTTCCAGCACGCGCAGGGCCTGGTCGCGCAGCAGGTTCATGCGCGCGACCAGCGAATCGGGACGCACGATGCGCTCGGGGGTGTAGGCGTCATTGTTGCCGTCGTATTTCACCCCTTTGACGTAGCTGTTGTAGACGCCCCACTGCTGGACATCGTCGAAGAAGGCGGCCAGCGAGTAGAAGTCCTTGGCGGAAATGGGATCAAACTTGTGGTCGTGGCATTCCGCGCAGCCGGTGGTCTGGCCGAGGAAGGCGGCTCCCACGGCACGCACCCGGTCGGCGGCATATTTCTTGTAGTATTCCTTGGACTGGGCACCTCCCTCGCGGGTCACCAGATTGAGACGATTGAAGCCACTGGCGATGTGCTGCTCGTCGGTGGCGTCGGGCAGCAGGTCGCCGGCGAGTTGCTCGCGGATGAACTCATCGAAGGGCTTGTTTTCATTGAAGCTGTTGATGACGTAGTCGCGGTAGGGGAAGTTGCGGATGTTCTGGTCGCCATGGTAGCCGACCGTGTCGGCGAAGCGCACCACATCCAGCCAGGGAATGGCCATGCGTTCGCCGAAAGCCGGGTTTTCCAGGCAGTTGGCAATGATCTCGCTGGGGTTGGTGGTGCTGCCGGGTTCGGGCGGGAGGCCGGTGAGGTCGAGGTGCAGGCGACGCTTGAGGACCTCGGGCTTGGCCTGGGGTGAAGGCGCGACGCCTTTCTCCTCGAGTTTTCTCAGGATGAAATGGTCGATGGGGTTGCGTGCGAGATCGCCGTGCTGTTTGAGCTCCGGAACCTCCGGGCGTTCGATGGGGATGTAGACCCAATGCTCTTGGTATTGCGCACCCTGCTCGATCCAGCGCTCAATCAACTTCTTGTCGCGGTCGCTGAGCGGCTTGTGGAAGCTGGGAGGGGGCATGAGGTCCTCCGGGTCGTCGGAGACGATGCGCTGCCAGGCGGCACTCTTTTCCGGATGACCCGGGACGATGCCCTTCATGTCCGGGTTGTCGGCAAGGGCCGCGTAAGCGCCCTCGGGGGTGTCGAGGCGCAGGTCGGCCTCGCGGGTGTTGGCGTCGAAGCCGTGGCAGGAGAAGCAGGTGTCCGAAAAGATGGGCCGGATGTGGGCGTTGAAAGTGATGGTCTCCGGCAGGTCATCGCCGCTTTGTTTCACGACCGGATCCTCCTGCTCGGGCGCGGAGGAGGTCTCCGGTTTCGAGCAGGCGGCAAGACTGATGCATATCAGTCCCAGACCGGCATGGACGATCCAGTTGGGAGGGGATTCAGACATTTTAAAAAATAGGTGTCAGGCGTCGGGATGAGGCGTCGGGATGACAAATGATTCCTACGGGCATGGTCGGATGGAACTATCCCCCAGATGCAGCAGGTTGGTTCAAATGCCGTGTCCCCGCCCTACCGGTAGGCGGGGTCAAGATGCAGCAGGTCAATCCGCCGTCAAGTCTAGCCCGAATCTTTCCTGAAAGCTCGGTCTGCGGCTTGTCCTTTCCGATGTTGCCTGCGTGCTCTCAGGATCAGGAGCAGCATGACCAGGGGAATCAGGCCGTGGGTCAAGCGGACCACAGCTTCGGCGGTCCAGGGGTGAAGGCCGTAGTAGTCCTGGGCCCGGGTGAAGTGGCTGGGAATGCGGGACAAGGCCGTCACCAAACCCCAGAAGGTGGCATAGCCGAGGGCGGGTATCCGAGCCTTGGGAATCAGGAACAGGATCGGGAGCACCACATCGATCCAGCCCACGATGGCCAGGAACAGGCGCGCACCTTCTTCATCGGTGCGCAGCAGACGGATGCACATGTTGACGTAGTTGTTGTCGTAAGGCACCCCCAAGCCAATGGCGTACTGGCCGTGGCCGATGAAGGTGAAGGAGGTGAAGACCCATGCCAGCGCAAACCACTTGCTGGAGCTCATGCGTCCATACAGGACAAGCAAGAGGGGGGTGCCCCACTGCAGGAAGTGCTCAAGGAACATCCCGGACTGGTAGTTCTTGTCGACCCAGCTCAGCAGCCAGAAGGGGATCAGGCCAAACACTCCGATGAGCACGATCCAGTTTGGCCAGATCCTCTTCTTGGGCCCGACCCACCAGCAAAGCACCGCGCAGAGCAGAAACAGGACGCCAAGGGCATTCTGGGTGCCGATGATCAGGGGCTCAGAGGTCGCGGCATAATGCTCCCAGCTCATGCCAAACCACTTGGCGAGAGGCTCCTCCAGCCAGTCCTGATGCCAGAAGAAGGCGGATAGGGGGGAGAACTTGCTTAGGTAGAGGATGCCCCGTCCGAGAAACACCGTCGATGCCGCCAGACGCAGCAGCAGCAGGAGAATGGTGTCCCAGTTTGACGCTTGATCCGGCTCTGTGGGCTCACTCATGGGAGTCGGAATGATGCCCGATTACTCTCCGGCTTCCACCCGCAAAAAGCTTTTTTCGCGGTTGGCTGCGTCTCCGATCAACTCGATCTCGACGGCATCAATCCCGGCTCCCGGGGTGACGGTCATGGTGTAATCCACGCCTTCCTCCAGCGGAGTCCAGGTGCTGAGATCATCGGAGATGGAGTAGGTGAACCTGGCGGTCGTGTTGCTGCGACGTTGGTGCACCAGTTTCTTGGCGCCCTCTTCGATGGCAAAGCTCGGGAAGTTGGGGTAGGAGGTCCTCGTATTGGCGGTGGCATCCATGCCGAATGCGAATTCCATGAAGTTGGAATAACCGTCACTGTCGAAGTCCTCGCGTTTTCCGGAGTTGGCCGGGAGATTCGTGCCGAAGGTGTCCAATTGATAGCCGGCGAAGCTGGTCTTCGGAGTGGCTCCACGATTGACCACCAGCCGGGCCTCTCCCGAGGGTTGCCAGATTTTGAGGTTGGTGGGTAGGCTCAGGCTGTCGTCCTCGGTCACGTCGCCGATCTGGGCCTCCAGATCCACCTGCACCGTGAACACTTCGACATGGTCTAAGAACACATGCACGAGATCGAAGCCGTTGAACCTGCCCGATGCCTTGGTCCAGGCCTTGTTGTCGTCTGCACTGCGCAAGGGGGCGCCCCAACAGCCTTCACCGACGTAAACCGTGCCGTTGGCGATGTCCGTGATGAATCCCTCCTCCGAGCCGGTGTCCACGGACGGACGGATTGGGTACGTGCGTTTCATGCAGTGGGAGTCGGACTCAAAAATCAGGTCGAAGCGGTTGCTGTAGAACAGTTCAGCCCAGGCGCTGTATTCTGCCGAGCCTTCCGCCTTGCCCCTTTGATGGGGACGCATGGGCTTGTGGTAACCTGCCATCAGGTGGGTGAAGGCATCCTTGCCGCCGGCGGCATCCAGATCGTTTTGCAGCCAGGTGGCTTGGGTCGATTCTCCGGACTCGGAGTTGAGCACATAGTAGCGCAACAGGTCGCCACCGAAGCTCAGGGCATAATAGTTGCCGCTGGGGACATTGAAGAGGTCCACCAGGGTGGAGTTGCCATTGCCCTCGTGGTTGCCGCGATGTGCGAGAATGGGGTACATGCGCCCGTCCGCGCTGGTGGTATGCTCCCAGTCATTGAGCCACTCGTTCCACTCAGAGCCATTGTCTTTGTCAATCATGTCGCCAGTGAAGGCGACAAAGAGCGGACGCAGTTTGGCGACCATGCGATTGGCCGAGACCCGGGGGGTCTTGTTGTTGCGCGAGTCACCGCCGGCAATGAAGGAGAATGGCTTGGGCGTCGCTGGAGCGGTCTTGAACCAGTAGCGCTCGCTGACCCCGGCACCGTCCTTGAGGACGAAATAATAGGCCGTGTCCGGCTCCAAACCGCTGAGATTTACAAATTGGGTGGTGATGGCGTTTTGATAGGTGCGCGACTGATCCACCGTCCTGCTATTTGGGTAGAAATCGGCATAGCGGCCATAATCCACCTTGCCGTAGTGGACGGTGGCGGGATCTCCAGAGCTCTGCTTCCAGGCAACGGTCATGGTGCTGCTGGGATCTTCTAACCAGACCAGACGGTGTTGTGTGGTGTTGGAGAGCGCGGGTTCGTAGGGAGGATTGCCATCCGGATCATTGACCTGGATTTCCAAGGTGCCGGTGTCCAGGCCGCCATTGCCGTCACTGGCCAGCACTTGAAAGCGGTTGAGGCCGACGTCAACGTGTCCAGGAGTGCCGCTGAGGTCTCCGTTGGCGGCAATGGTCAACCAGGTCGGCCCGGAGATCTTGGTGTAGGTGACGGGGTCACCATCAGGATCGGGAGCCGATCCGGAAATGCTGTCGCTGTAGGCCACGGTGGCTCGAGCATCGCTTGTGCTAAGCGGATCCGTACTGAAGGTCGGCACATTCGGGTCCGGCGTGCCCTCAAACAGGATGTTATCCAGGCGATAACCGGAGCCAGCCGAGTCGGAGCGCAGATCGACCAGCAGCTGTGCACTGGTGTCGGAATCGGCAAAGGTGTGCGTGATGGTCCCGTAAGTCAGTTCGCCGGTGGAGTTCGGGCGGGTATCGACCA
>JAWVYP010000098.1:0-9457 GCA_033722655.1 Akkermansiaceae bacterium
CACCAGGGCGGGTCGATGGGTGGGCGAGGTGTGGTGCATGGGTCGAAGTGATTTATTATCAGGGCATTCGGAAAAGTCCAAGCCGGACACCCGGTGACCGCCAGTGAGCGAGGCTTGCGGATGCAATGATAGGTCCAATCCTTGATTTGGCGGGCCGAGCAGCCGAAAGGGGGCCAGCCAAGGGCTCCCGGAATTGCTTTGACATCCAATTTCATCCTGAGATGGTTTGGCTTTATTAACCAAATGGAGAAAACCCGTGGAAAGTGAGCTGCTGCATACCGAGAAAATCCTGGCCGACCGCAAGGTCTTCTATCTCGATCTCAAGAGAAACGCCCGTGGCATGGTGGTCAAGATCACCGAGGACGTGAACGGCAATCGGGACACCATCATGGTTCCCGCCGAGATTCTCGGCGATTTCGTGGCTGCCCTGACCGACATCAAGGCGACCGCCGACGACCAGGAATGAGCTTGGCCTCAGCGAGGCAACCAAGCGGCCCATCCGTGGCCGGGCGCATCCTTCCGAACTGTTGACCTCATGAGATCCGCGCCTCCATCCATCAACATCGCCCGTCTGACCTACCTGCTGGTCTGCCAGGCGGCGGGGCTCACCATCGCGATGAGCACCGATGGGAGCCAGTACGAGATTTCCCCGACCATGGGCATGGTGGTCGGCCTCGGCGTGGCGGCCTTTTTCATCCTGATCGAATCCCTGATGCGCGGCTTCAGTCTGCGGGGCTTCTCGACGGCCACCTTCGGCCTCGGCGTCGGCCTTTTCTGTGCCTGGCTGCTGACGCGCGTCCAGATTTCGGATCTGGTGGCACTGGCCTTTGACGACCGCATTGTCGCCAATCCCGAGGTCGGGGATTTCGTGTCCGCGCTCAAGATGTCACTGGACGTGGCCCTCTTCGCCAGTCTCGGCTTCCTGGGCGCGGCCCTGGCGCTGCGCGGCAACCGCGACGATTTTGCCTTCATCATCCCCTATGTGCGCTTCCGCCGGGATGCCACCGGCGGGGTGCCCTGCGTGGTCGATGCCGGTGCGGTCATGGATGGGCGCATCATGGCCATCATGCGCACGGGCTTTCTCGATGGCCGCCTGGTCATGCCCAGTTTCGTGCTCGATGAGCTGCAGTCGCTGGTCGATGGCAAGGAAGGACCCGCGCGAGAAGCAGCCCAGCGCGGCCTGGATTGCCTGGCGCAACTGCGAGCCGACTCCAAAATTGATGTTTCCGTGCACGATGCACAGGGAGTGGCCCGGGGAGAGAATTCGCACGCGCGACTCATCGAACTCGCCCGTCTGCTCAATGCAAGGTTGCTGACCACCGATGACAACCTCGCCAAGCTGGCCGGTCTGCAGAACCAGAGGGTGCTCAACCTCAACGAACTCGACCATGCCCTCAGGCCGGAAGTGGTGGTGGGCCAGCGCATCCGCGTGCCGCTGGTGCGCAGCGGCAAGGACGATGACCAGGCCGTCGGCTACCTGGCTGACGGGACCATGATCGTCGTCAACCACGCCGCCTCTCGGATCGGTGAGACGGTGGATGCCGTGGTGACCAGCACGCTGGAGACGCCCAGTGGCACGATGGTCTTTGGCGAGTTGCTGAAGTCGAAGGGCTGATTGTCCGCAGGAGGTCAGGCCCGGTTCTTCATCTGCTTGCGATACACCGGCAACAGTTCGGCCTCCATCCAGCCAAAGGCTGCTTCCAGTCCCTCCTTCTGGTAGAGGCGGCCAATCGAGGCTTCGACCCGGGTTGGATTGCCAAAGGCGCTGAGGAAATCGTTGGAGGTCAGGTGGGTGAACCAGACGCCGTCCATGTTGCCGCGCTCGCGCAGGACGTATTGGCGGGCAAAGAGGGCCAGGACGGCATCGCCCACCCAGGCATCTTCGCGCTCCTGGCGCATTTCTTCGTCCTTGCGGCTCATGGGCAAAAGCATGGAGCATGGAGCATGGAGCAGCAAGCACCTAGCGTGGCGTGAAGTGATGAGAAACGCTCCAATCGCCAAGCGACAATTCGCATGAGGTGGAACGCGATCCTAGCCCGGATATTTCATGATTCTCGTGGGCGAGGCGCAGGAATTCTCGATGTTGCCAAGGCCGACGCTGAAAACGCGCGGTTCGGTCTGAGTTGGCACTCTGCCCAACTGCGTTTTCGAGGAGAACGCAGGCAACATCGGCAAGGACAAGCCGCAGACCGAGGTTTCATGAAATATGCGGGCTAGTTCCCTGTTCGCTGCTCCCTGCTCAAAACAGATGGCGGAGTCCGATCCACAGCTTCTCGAGTTTGCCCACCCGGTAGCGCTTGTCGAAGACGCGGAAGCCATCGGCACGCATGCGCTGGAGCAGCTGGGCGTAGATTTCGGCCATCATGCGGGCGGGCCGCAGGGCACGCCGGTCCCCGGTGGTGAGGGACAGCTGCGCTTCCTCGAAGTAGTTGGCCGCCCGGGTCGCCTCGAACTCCATCAACTGCAGGTAGCGTTCGTCCCGAACTTGGGAGCGCAGGTCTTCCTCGCGGTAGCCGAATTGGTGCAGGTCCTCGAGCGGCAGGTAAATGCGGTCCCGCTCGCGCAGGTCTTCGCCGACGTCACGCAGGATGTTGGTGATTTGCAGGGCGCGTCCCAGGGCCTCGGCATAGGTCTCGGACTCCGGGCTCTTGCAGCCGAAGATCCGGATGCTGACCAGGCCCACCGCACAGGCGACTTTCCAGATGTAGCCGTCGAGTTCCTCCCAGGTCGCGTAGCGGGTTTTCTCAAGGTCCATCTCGCAGCCCTCGATGATGGCCAAAAGCAGGGGGGTGGGGATGCTGTAGTCCTTCCGGACCGCGGTGATTTCCTGTTGCAGGGGCGTGGGATCCTCGAAGCCCACCTCAAGGCCGTGCTTCCAGGCTTTCAGCGCAGCCCGGCGCCTGGATTCCTCCACGCTCTCGTCATCGGCCAGGTCGTCGATGGTGCGGCAGAAGGCGTAGAAGCTCGTCATCGCCTCGCGCTGGGGCCTTGGCAGGACGCCGAAGGCAAAGGCGAGGTTGGACTTGGCCTTGCGGGTGATCTCCTGGGAGTCCGGCATGGATCGATCAATCGATGAAGCCCCAGTGTCCGGTCGTGAAGGGCCAGAGCGAAAAGAGGGCGGGTCCGACGAGATTGAATTCCTTGACCTCGCCCCAGTAGCGCGAGTCCAGAGAGTTGTTGGTGTTGTCGCCAAGTGCTGCATATTCGCGCATGCCGGGATCGGCGTTTGCGCTCAAGGTCAGGGTGTCGCCGGGATCATCGAGGGGTCGGTAGTATTTGCGGCCACCTTGGTCCTCCTTCTTGGAAGCAAAGGTGTAGCCGGTGCGCTCCATGACCTCCACGATCTTGGGTTCCATGGCGACGCTGCCGTTGATCCAGAGTTCGGGTGGCTTGATTTCAAGCACGTCACCGGGCACCCCGCAGAGGCGTTTGATGTAGTGGGAGCCCTTGGCTTGCGGGCCGTAGCGGTCGTCAATGCCGCGGATGCCGCGGGTGTCGAAGACGAAGGTTTCACCCCGCTCGGGCTTGCGGAAGTGGTAGGCGAACTTGTTGACCAGCACCAGGTCACCGGTGTCGATGTAGCCCTCGCAAAGCGTGGTGCCTGCGGGGATGCGAACCACCACGACATCCTCAGGCGTGTCCTCCTCTCCCTTCCTTGCTCTGAGATCCATTGGAGTCATGCGCTCACGCTCCGCCGGGCTCATGTTGCCGCCATTGGCGACGGCCTTGGCGAGGACGTCCCGAAAGCCGGCATCATAGATGGCCTTTGGAGGAGCCGGCATGGGGATGGCCTTGCCATCCACGGTGACCAGCTCGGAGCGGCTGAAAAAATGCATCCACATGGTGTCCCGGAGGTCCGTCTGGTATTCCTCCCGAATGTCGACTGGAAGGTAGAGGTCTTCTTCGGCCACCACGCGCTCGTAGCTGCGTCCGCGCATGGCCTTTTCCCAGAGGCGATGGGGCAGTGAAGGCCACTTTTCCTTCTGCATTTCGTGGCCGTTGATGCCGTTGAGGGTCGGCTCCATCGAACCGGTGGGGATGCGGAAGGGTTGCAGGTAGTAGGTGCGAAGGCCCAGTGCGATCACGATGGCGACAAACATCACCTCGACATTCTCCTCGAACCAGCCGATGGGCTTCTCGCGAGGTAGCGAGTTCTCACAGCAGGCCTGCAACTGTTTGGAGGCCTCGTCCACCTTGTCCCGGTCGCCCTCCCTGATCGCCTCCTTCAGGTCCTCGCGGCGCGACTCGATTTCCCCGACGCGGCCCTCCTCGAGCAGGTCGCGCTTGTATTGGATGAATTTGCGTGCGCCCTTGTGGAGATGCTTCGCTTCCTTCTTCCATCGGGGAGTGAACATGGGCGCAGTCTTCACCGGCTCCGCGGCGACTTCAAGCGTGGAGAACGGGGGTGAGGAGATGCCTTGTGATGTTCCGGATGTCCGGGCTAGGGTCATCCATGCTCGAAATCGACTGGAGCGGCGGATGGATCCACTTGCTGTGGGTGTTGGTCCTCTACGCCTTCGGCATCCTGCACGTGGTCCATGCCCTCATGCACGTGCGCACCGCCCAGGGCACGGTGGCCTGGGTGGTCTCCCTGATCAGTGTGCCCTTCATCGCCATCCCGCTTTACTGGCTGCTGGGGCGCAACCGCTTCACCCGCGACGTGGGCGACCGACGCGACCAGGACGAGGAACTCGCCAGGCTGGTCGAAAAGATGGAGCGCCGCCTGCGCGATCTCGAGGTCGAGATTCCCGAGGACGATGCCTTCGAGCGGGCCGCCCAGCTCCTGGGTGGGCTGCCCTTCACCCGCGGCAACGACCTGCGCGTGCTCATCGACGGCGAGGAGGCCTTTGATCGCATCTTTCGCGCCATTGAGCGCTCCCAGCACTACCTCTGCGTCAATTTCTTCATCATCAAGAACGACCAGCTCGGCAAGCGCTTTCAGCAGGCCCTCATTGAGCGTGCCAAGGCCGGAGTGAAGGTCTTCTTCCTGTTTGATGAAATCGGTTCCCACAAGCTGCCGCGCAGCTTCCTGCGCGAGATGCGCGATGCCGGGATCGAATGCCATTCCTTCGGCGTCAACCGCATCTGGTGGTCGCGTCTGCAGGTCAACTTCCGCAACCACCGCAAGATCGTGGTCAGCGATGGCGACATCGCCTTCATCGGCGGACTCAACGTCGGCGACGAATACATGGGGCACCACCACCGCCTGGGTCCGTGGCGCGACACCCACCTCGAAATGAAGGGGCCGGTGGTGCAGGCCGTTCAGCGCGTTTTCCTCGAGGACTGGTTCTGGGCGACCGGCGACCTGCCCAAGCTGAGCTGGGAGGCCGGTGCCCAGGAGGCCGACCAGGTGGCGGCCATCATTCCTACCGGCCCCGCCGATCCCGCCGAGTCCTGGCAGCTGCTGGTGGCCGAGGCGGCCAACACCTCGCGCAAGCGCCTGTGGATCACCTCTCCCTATTTCGTGCCCGACCAGGGCGTGTTGACTGCCTTGCAGGCGGCGGCCATCCGCGGGGTGGATGTGCGCATCCTGATTCCCGACGAGCCCGACCACCTGCTGGTCTGGCTTTCCTCCTTCGCCTACTACGAGGCGACCATTCCCTACGGCGTCCGCATCTTCCGTTACACTCGCGGCTTCCTCCACCAGAAGGTCATGCTCATCGACGACCGGCTGGCTGCGGTCGGCACGGCCAACCTCGACAGCCGCTCCTTCCGGCTCAACTTCGAGATCACCGCCTACTCGCCGGCCCACAAGTTTGTCAGCAAGATCTCAGAGATGCTTGCGACCGACTTCTCCAACGCTCGCGAGGTAAAGCTCGAAGAGTTCACCGAGCGATCCTTCTGGTTCCGTGCGGCCTGCCGTGCGTCCCGTCTCCTTGCTCCCATCCAGTGAGGGCAGCATGGCGTAGCGGCGCAACTCGGGTTGCAGGCGCAGAATGTTGTGGAGCATCTGGCGGCAGTGGCGGTGGCGGGTGCGCTTGCTGAGCAACTCCACGCTGCGCTTCATGCAGCCCCATTCCACGACTTCCAGCTCGACGGTGCGCAGGCCCCACTGGTTCATGACCTTCTTGCTCGGCTTGTAGAGATCGACGGTGGCGGTGCCAGTGAGGGCCGAGCCGTAATCATCGACCACGTAGAGGTAGGGCATGCCCTTGATGCGGAACTTGGTGCCCAGCGGGTAGTAGGACCAGTCGGCGGCGGCGCTGCGGGTGCGGCCATAAAGCAGAACCGTGCCGGCGGCACTCTTGTTGCCATACTGGATGTGGTCGTCCTCGCTGCAGGTGTAGGCGGTGCAGCGGACCATGCGGCGGTGTTCCTGGAAGCGGTAGACCGGCATGCCGTGGCGGTCCTTGGGCTTGGCCTTGGCTTGGGCGACCACAGTGGCCGATGGTGGGCTGTTGCCGAAGTGGTTGGAGGGGGCACAGCTGGAACCCAGTAAGGCGAGGAGGGCGGTGAGGAAGAAGGACGCGCGAAACATGGAGCCCTCACTCCAAGACATTGGCGCTCAAGATTCAACCCGAAACGCTCTAGCGGCGATCGGCCGCCGGCAGCCAGGCGCGGGCGCCAACGCTGCGCCTGGGCGCGAGTTCGAAGAAGCCCTCGAGCCCCCGGCGCGCAGTCAGGTTGGCGATGGCCTCACCGGCATCCTTCCAGCGCCAACGGAAGCCGTCTTCCCAGAGGCGCTGGGGAGCGGCCCAGCGGCTCTTGTTGACCAGTTCGGTTTCAGTCCGCAGCAGCCAGGCGCCGATCTCGAGCATCCAGCGGCTGGCCGGCAGGCCGATGGGCATGCCGACCGCGTCACGGAAGGCTCCCATCCATTCGCGATTGGTGGGGAAGTGCAGACTGGTCAAATTGACCACTCCCTGCAGCAGGATGTCGTCGATGAGGTGGTTGATGGCGCGCAGGTAATCGTCCATGTGGATCCAGCTGATGCGTTGCGTGCCCTTGCCCTGGGTGCCGCCCAGGCCGAAGCGGGTCAGCTTGGAGAGGACGTCGAAGGCCGTGCCCGGCTCGTTGGCCAGCACGATGCCCGTGCGGATGGCGACCTTGCGGGTGGCGGCCGGAGTGGGGTCGTGGAAGAAGGCTTCCTCCCAGGCTTGGGCGACTTCGCAGGAGAAGCCCTCTCCGCGTTCTCCGCGCCACTCGTCCTGCGGGCGATCGGTGGCATGGCGATACCAAGTGGCCGTGCTCGAGTTGATCCACAGGCGGGGTGGCACCTTGCACTCGCGGATGGCCTTGCCAATGGCTTCGGTCGAACGCACCCGAGATTCCAAGATTTCACGCCGGTTGACCCGGTCGTAGCGGCAGTTGACGCTGCGACCGGCGAGATTGATGACCACATCCGCCCCTTCCAGTGCGAGGGTCCAAGGGCCTGGGCTCTCGCCGTCCCATTCGAGCAGCAGGCCGTCTCCACTCCACCCCTCGCGCTTGCGCGCCACCGCCACCACTTCACGACCCTGACGAGCGAAGTGACGGCAGAGGTAGCGGCCCAGAAAGCCGTTGGCACCGAAGATGACGATGGTTTTCATGTGATTGGTGATTTGGATTCGCTGCCGGGTTTCGCGTTTGGCCAATGATAAATGAGCTTCAACGGCTCGGTTTCAGCCGAGCAGTTTGGTCGCCATCTTGATGGCGAAGGAGTGATTCATGGAGGAGACCTTGTCGGCGAGGGTGGAGGCGAGATTGACAAATTCCTCAAGCTCCTTGAGCTGGTTGTGGAAGGCTTTGCCCTCGGCGGTCTTGATGCCCTTGCTGTCGGCGCGGCATTGGCGAAGCACTTCCAGGGCGGGGTCAAGTTCGCGGCGTTTGCGTTCGCGCGCCACCATGGTGAAAATCTTCCAGACGTCCTTTTCAGCCTCGAAGTATTCCTTGCGCTCGCCGATGCGAACGATGCTGCGCAGCAGCCCCCAGGAAACCAGCTCCTTGATGTTGGTATGGGCGTTGCCGCGGCTGATCTGCAGCTCCTCCATCACCTCGTCGGTGGACATGGGGCCGGTGGCCGTCATCAGCAGAGCGTGGATCTGGGCCATGGTGCGGTTGATGCCCCACTGGCTGCCCAGCGCACCCCATTGGACAATGAAATCGCGGCGGGTGTCCTCAAGGCTGGGCTTGGGAGAGGAGTTGTTATCTTTCATCACTTTCAGAAATTACTGAAAATGCAGAATCTAGCAAGCAGAATTGTTGGGATTCATAAATAGCGGCGTAGCCGCCCCCTGTAGGGGCTGTCTATGACTGCCCACCACCAAAGCTAGGGACGATCGGCCCGATCGTCCGTGACCAGCGGCGAAGCCGCGTCTGTAGCGGCGGTGGATGACCGTCGATCTGTGCGTGCTGCAATCACGGACAAATAGTCTCCCATGTGAGCGTTGTTTGGCCGGTGATGGGGACACACAAACTTGGGCTCGTTCCTCGCTCCAAGCTTTGTATGTCCCCGAGCGGGTGGACCCGCAGGGCTGATGGGAGAAGGCCTATCGATGCCTTGTGCCGAATGTCACAGCAACCAGCCCGCTCTCACCACCCGGGGACATGCAATTCTTTCGCGCAGCGAAAGTTGCGTGTCCCCACCTCAGTCTCTGCGGTCACGCCAGCTAAGTTGCCCTAGCCCACAATTTCCGTCTGGGGTTTTGCTAGGGATTCGGGCAGTTTCCGGAATAGAGATAATCCCAGCATGAGCCGCCTGACCGCCATCCTAAGCGACCCGAAAACGCGCAAGCGCCTGCTGCTGATATTCACGCTGGGTGCCATTGCCGGTGTCTTCGTGATCCCGCTCAACCCGGTGAACAGCAAGATATTCAAATTGGCGTTTCTGGGCAGCCTTGGTGTCGCGTGGTTTGGATTGCTGCTCCTGCTTTGGCATCGCAAGCCTCATAGAATCACCGTGCTTGTCGTGCCGCTGTTGCTGGCCCTGCCATTTCTGCTGCCGGGTCGTGAAATGGATGCTGACGAGTTGCGCCAAGACTACGTTCGCCGGATGTCTGCCTTGGAGGGCGCCGAATATTACTGGGGTGGAGAAAGCTCGCGAGGCATTGACTGCTCCGGCTTGCCGCGACGCGCACTGCGGGACGCTCTATTGGCTTATGGTATTCGCCACTTCAATGGTCGAGCAACGCGCGCCTACCTTGAACAATGGTGGTTTGATGCCAGTGCGGTGGCCCTGGCGAAAGGTCATCGGGATTACACAAATCCCGTTGGAGTTGGCGGGACGATTCAAGAGATGAGCTACGACCCGTTGGTACCCGGGGATCTGGCGGTCACCGAGAACGGGATTCACGTTCTGGCCTATGTGGGTGCAGGCAAATGGATTCAGGCGGACCCGGGGGTCGGAGCTGTGGTCACGCTGGATGGCAGAAGTGCGGACAATGGTTGGTTCCGAACTCCAGTTCGCGTCTACCGTTGGCGGGTATTGGAGTGAGTAAAAGGTGTGTGCCCCATCTCTGTCCTGTAGCGGCGGTCTATG
>JAWVYP010000099.1:0-9397 GCA_033722655.1 Akkermansiaceae bacterium
CCACCGGTGCCAAAACTGCGAGGCCACCCCCTCACCGTCCCCAAGGAAGTCGACTACGAGCTGTGGTGCGGCCCGGCCAAAAAGGAAGAGCTCATGCGCTCGGACCTCCACTACGACTGGCATTGGAACTGGAACACCGGCAACGGCGAGATGGGCAACTGGGGCGTGCACATCCTCGACGACGTCCGCAACGTCGGCCTCGCCGACCAGGTCGGCCTGCCCAAGCGCATCCTCGCGGGCGGCGGGCGCCTGCTCTGGAACGATGCCGCCGAGACTCCCAACGTCCACTTCGCCTACTACGACACGGGTCGTATTCCCGTGCTCTTCGATCTCACCAACCTGCCCATCACCCCCAAACGGAATCAGGCCCCCGCCTACATGAACACCCGCAGCGGCTACACCGTGCACTGCGAGGGCGGGCGCTACAGCGGCGGACGCGGTGGCGGCATGGCTTACGACCAGGACGGCAAGCGGATGAAGAAGTTCAACGGCAATGCCGGCAAGGGCCACATGGAGAACTTCATCGAGGCCGTGCGCAGCCGCAAGGGTGACATCCTCAAGGCGCCCCTGCTCCAAGGCCACTACTCCAGCGCCTGGTGCGAGTTCGCCAACGTCGGCTACAAGACCGGCGCCGCCTACTCCAGGGAAGAGGCGATGGAAATCAACGAGGGCCACAAGCCCTGGGGCGAACTGCTCGATGCCGCCAACGCCCGCCTCAAATCCCACGGCATCTCGCTCGACAGCCCCGAGGTCAAACTCAGCCCCGTGCTTGAGATGGACGCCGAGAAGGAGAGGTTCACCGGAGCCATGGCCGACCAAGCCAACTCCCACCTCGGCCGTGAATACCGCAAGGGCTTTGAGTTGCCGGAGGCTTGAGGAATTCCAAAACCCGGCAACCGAAGGCAGGGACCGCTCACCCCGAGCGGTCCGGAAGCATTCTGGCCCTTGGGTCCCCGGACGCCTCGCTGAGGCCTTGCTGCCTTCGCGCAAGACGACTTGTGCCCGCCATTTGACGCGTTAGTCTCCGCGCCATGGCGACCACCTCCATCCTTGCGGGCATCCCCGCAAAGAATCCGACCCTCTACCACCGCATCCGCTTCCTCGCCCCCGACTCCACCGTGTGGATCGGCCATGCAGACGGCAGCTCCACCCTGATCGTGCGCGACATCGAGATGGACCGCGCCCGCCAACTCAAGCACATCGAGCGCGTCGCCTGCTCGGCGGACTTCACGCCCGAGGGCGGCCTCTCCGCCGACCGCGACACCGCGCTCGCCCAGGCCGCCGCCGAATGCCTGCGCCAGTCGGGCGAAACGCAGGTCACCGTCGAGGGCAGCCTGCCCTACCTCTACGCCCATCACCTGCAGGAGGCCGGCATCACCCTCGAGTTCTCCGCTGACTTCGGCGTCATGGAGCGCCGGACCAAGGACGAACAGGAAATCGAGTGGCTGCGTCACGCTCAGAAAGTCACCGGCGAGGCCATCACCCATGCCTGTCGCCTCATTGCCAATGCCAGCGCCGACCGTGAGGGCATCCTTCAGCACGATGGTGCCCCACTCACCTCCGAGCGCACCCGCTCACTCATCACCGCCTTCCTCGCCGAGCGCAACTTCTCCAATCACCACGACTCCATTGTCGTCACCCTGCCCCACGTCGCCGACTGCCACCACTTCGGCGAGGGCGCGCTGCGCACCGAAGCGCCCATCATCGTCGACATCTTCCCCATGGACAATGCCACCCGCTACCACGGCGACATGACGCGCGCGGTCGTCCACGGCGAACCCAGCGACGAAGTGAAGCGCATGCACGCCGCCGTGGCTGCGGCCAAGCAGGTCGGCTGTGAGGCACTGGAAGCCGGCACCACCGGGGATGCGGTCCACAAGAAGGTCGTCGCCAGCCTCGAGGCCCACGGCTACTCCGAGAAACTCGGCCCGGACGTCGAGGACCGCACCACCCCCTACCTGCGCCACGGCACCGGCCACGGCATCGGACTTGAGGTTCACGAGCCCATCCTCCTCGCTCCGGGTGGTGGCGAAATCCTCGCTGGCGAAATCTTTACCGTCGAACCCGGCCTCTACTCCAGCGTCCACGGCGGGGTGCGCATCGAGGACATGGTGCTGGCCACCGCCGATGGTCACGAAATCCTCTCGCCCCTGCACGAGGGGCTGGACTGGAAGGATTGATGCGCGCTGGCCGCAAAGCGGATCAGTCACACAGGTAGGGCCAGAACACCAGCACGCCAATCACCGCCGCGCCGATGGCGGTGATCAAGACCGCCCCCGCCGCGATGTCCTTGGCCGCCTTGATCAGCGGGTGGGTGTCGGGCGACACCGCATTGGCGAGGCATTCGAGGGCGGTGTTGAAGCATTCCGCCACCCACACCGCGACCATCGCGACCACCAGCCAGCGCCAGTCGGCGGCCGAGACCTTCAAAACGAACCCCGCCACCACCACCGCCACGGTGGCCACGGCATGGACCCAGGCGTTGTGTTCGTGGCGCAGCACCCGCCACAGACCCGCAGAGGCGTAGCCAAAGCTGCGGAGGCGCGCCGCGACCGAGAAGGGTTTTCCCATGCCCCCAAGGCTACACTTGCGCGCAATCGACCGGAAGGCAAAAGCCGTCCCGCAGCCGCCACCCGCGCGGTCATCTTGACCCGGCCCTCACCGGTGTTAGCCTGCGCGCATCATGCGCCGCCTGCTTGCTCTCTTCGCCCTGCCCTTCCTGCTGCTCGCCTGCGCCGACAAGCCCGATCCCGCCCCCGCCTACGGCGATCGCTACTCCACTGCCGCTGATCTCGCCAACTTCGAGTTCCCCACCGTCACTCCGCTAGAGAACGGCAGCATCGTCGTCCGCTTCAAGAAGACAGGCTGCAGCTTCCTCTTCTCCCACAATGGAGAGCTGCTCGAGGGCGGCCGACTCTGCACCGACCTCGATCTCCAGCGCGCGAGATTGGCCGTGAAGGACTATATCGTCCAACGCGACGACGGCATTCCGGGCCTTTGAGTTACAGCGCGGTGGAGTAGCCGGGCTTGGCAGGCTTGCGATGACGCTGCAACTTTCCGAGGCATCATGGTCGAGAGCTTCCCCCTGCATCTGACAGACCATTTCCTCTTCATTGGTCTGGGCGTGGTGGTCCCACTGTTGACTGCGCTCAGCCACCAGCCGCACGACCAGCGGCCCACCAGCCCCGAGCAGCGGCGCAAGCTCTACGCCAATGTCATGCAGGGCCTCTGGTTTTTGGCGGCCGTGGTTCTCGTCCTCTGGTGGTGGCAGGACCGGCCCTTCTCCCATCTCGGCCTGCGCTGGACCCCGGCTAGCCTGGGTCCATGGAGCATCGGCTCGGCAGTCGTGGCCCTCCTTGCCTACGGCCTCCACCTGACCTTCAGCATGCTCTCCAAATCGGGTCGCAAGAGCATCGAGGACCAGATCAGCAGCATGGAGGTCTCAATCGTGCCGCGCGACTTGCGCACCTTCCTTCATTTCATCCCCCTGGCCCTGAGCGCGGCCATCTGCGAGGAAATCATCTTTCGCGGCTACCTCATCGGCTACCTGCTGAGCCTCCTCGGCGAGCAGCCCGCGGCGGAGGCCTTGGCCATCATGATTCCCGCCATCTGCTTCACCCTTGGCCACATCTACCAGAGCCGCAAGGCCATGATCCAGATCCTGGTCCTCTCCATCTTCTATGGCGTCTTCTACCTGCTCACCGGCTCCATCTACCTGCTCATCCTCGTGCACTTCCTCTACAACCTGATGAGCGGGATCACCGGGCTGTGCTTCCCCGAAGCCCCGGCAGCAGAGGAGGAAGGCCCGCAAGATGGTGACGAGGGGCGAAGCGGTGGCGACGAAAGCCACGAGCCCACCGGGCCAGAGGACGATCACAAGCCCTGAGGCAGACCCTCTCACCGGCAAATCCCACGCAAAAAAGCGCCCCGGAGAAACCCCGGGGCGCCTTGGTTTTGAGTTGGATCGATGTCGGTCGGATCAGTTGTCCTGTTTCTTCGCCAGATAGCGTTGAACCGACTCGCGGCCACCCAGGCCGATGGCAATCGCGCCACCGATGCCGAAGGCGACGGCGGTGGTGGCGATGGCGCCGACCACGATGTATAGGATGGCGATGTCGCTGAGCAGGGTCAGGTTGGCGGCTTGCAGGGCCATGCCACCGACGAACACCAGGATGGCGACGTACGAGATGAAGGCCCAGCGCTCGCTCTTCTTGGCAATCGTGTTGCGGGCGATGCCAGCGACGAAGAGGCCAATGAGGAAGAGCACGATGCCACCCCAGACGTTCTTGATCAGCTCAGCGAGCTCGGAGATCTCACCGAGATCCATGACCACCAAGGCCTGGGCGATGGTGTACACCAGGATGGTGATCATCACCACGTAGCTGATGACTTCCGAGAGCGGCTTGTCCATGAACTTGAGCTCGCCCTCGTGGCCGAGCTTCTGGGGAATCTTGTCGAGGCCTGAGGCATCGAGTGCCGAACCCAGCATCTTGTAGACGATGTTGGCCACAAAGATGCCCACGGCGATCAGGATCCCGCCGGCAAAGAGGTTGGGCAGGTAGGCGAGGATGGTGGCCACCAGTTCTTCAACCGGACCGCTCACCGCGTCCACACCGAGCGCCTGCAACACGCCCGGCAACAGCACCAGGATGATCAGGCAGAAGGTGATGTTGCCCAGCGCACTCGTCAGCGGCTTGTCGTCACCGAGCTTGAGACGCTCGTCGAGCTTGGCGGCCGTGAGCAGGCCAACGAGGATCTTCTTGACGATGGTCGCCACCGCATAGGCCACGATGCCGAAGACAATCGCGCCAATCAGGTTGGGCAGGAATCCGGTGACTTCGTTGAGCAGCGCGTTGAGCGGCTGGGTCACCTGCTCGCCCATGCCAGCCGCACCGATGGCGATCACCAGCACATAAAGCATCAGGATCCAGTAGACCAGACGGGCGACGGCCTTCTCGACGTTGTTGCTGGGCAGGTTGAGCAGTTCGGCTGCTTTCTGGTCGATGGTGGTCTTGCCGAGCCCGACTTCAATGCATTTCGCAATGAATTTGGAGACCAGCATGCCGACGACGAGGATGATGATGGCAGATGCCCAGGGGCCGAAGGGGCCGAGCACGTCCATCCATTCGTTCAGTGTTTCCATGGTTCTTTTGGTATGGGGTTGTGGTTTGGGTTGGGGAGAGTCGAAACGGTTTCAAGCCGTCATGGCGTCATGGCCATTGCAGCGTCATGGCTTTTTTCGCTGAAGAAGGAAAATTTCAGTTAGACGGACCAGGTGAGCATGATCCCCGTTAGCATGAGCAGAGAAGCCCACGCCGCAAGGGATTTCTCGAATTTGTCCATTGGACTTCACAGCATGGGCGATGCCAAGTGGCCCCCTGGGGAATGGTCCGCATTGAAAAAATCCTCAGGGCCGATGCCCAAGAACCACACCTGCCCAGCGCCATCCAGCCGGTGGGCGAGGCGCTGGAATTCTCGATGTTGCCAAGGCCGACGCTGCAAACGCGGTTCGGCCTGAGTTGGCACTCTGTCCAACTGCGTTTTCAAGAAGAACGTAGGCTAAATCGGCAAGGACAAGCCCTAGACCGAGCTTTGATGAAATATTCGCGCTAGCTCAGAGGGTGTGCAGATTCTCCCAGTCCGGAGCAAAATCCGGATCGATCTGGCGCTGATCCTTGGGCAGGCCGCCGATGCGCAGCTTGTCGTGGGAATCCAGCTCGAAGTCAAAGATGTCGAAGTTGCTCTCGATGTGCTCGCGCTTTGAGGATCGCGGGATGGCCAGCACCACGTCCTGTTCAATCAGCCAGCGCAGCGACACCTGTGCCGAGCTCTTGCCGTGCTTTTCGCCAATTTCCTCGAGCACCTCGTGGCCGATTTCCTCGCCCTGCCCCAGCGGCGAGTAGGCCGTCACCGCACTGCCGTTCTGGCGTGCGGCTTCCAGCACCGCCAGCTGGCCAAGTTGGGGATGGTATTCGACCTGGTTGCAGAAAATTTCACCGTATTCGCAGGCTTCCTTGAAGAGCGAGGGCGTGAAGTTGCTCACCCCGTAGTGGCGGATCTTACCGGATTCGCGCAGTTGGTGGAGGGCTTCGATGGAGGCTTCGAGCGAGACTTCGGGATTGGGCCAGTGGATGAGCATCAGGTCCAGGTAGTCGAAGTCGAGCTGCTTGAGGCTCTCCTCCGTCTCGCGCTCGATTTGCTCCGGCTCGAGGTGTTCCCACCAGACCTTGCTGGTCACAAACAGGTCCTCGCGCTGGATGCCCGAGGAGGCAATGCCGCGGCCCACATCCGCCTCGTTCTCATACATGCGTGCCGTATCGATGTGGCGGTAGCCCGTCTGGATGGCGCACTCCACCGCCTCCCGGCAGACTTCGCCTTCCAGCTCATAGGTGCCAAAGCCCAGGGAGGGAACCTCCCGTCCTTGGATGGTTTTGGTCATGATTGTGGCGTCGGGTGCGTGCGCAGTGTCCATACGGATACGCTAGGACGCAGCCCTTGCCTGTCAAAAGCCGTTCCGTACGCATTCCACCTAGTGGGCACGCCACGGGCGCAGCTTGCCCAGCAGAACCCCAGCCCAGCAGAACCCCAGCCCAGCAGAACCCCAGCCCCATGACCCATGACTCCTGACCCATGACCGGGCATGGGGTTTTTCTGGCCAAATCGCGCCCTTCCCGCCAAATTCCCGCGCCCAAGCCCTCAACCTCCGCACGCCTCACCATGCCCTCTCCCTTCCCCTTCAGCGATTTCGAGCCCAAGTGGCAGCAGCGCTGGGACGCCGAAAAGACCTTCCGCACCCCCGGTCCGGGTGACGAGGGCTTCGACGCCTCCAAGCCCAAGTACTACGTCTTGGACATGTTCCCCTACCCCAGCGGCGCGGGCCTGCACGTCGGCCACCCCGAGGGCTACACCGCGACGGACATCATCGGCCGCTACAAGCGCATGACCGGCCACAACGTGCTCCACCCCATGGGCTACGACTCCTTCGGCCTGCCCGCCGAGCAGTACGCCATCAAGACCGGCCAGCACCCCGCCGTCACCACCGCCGAAAACATCGAGACCTTCCGCCGACAGCTGAAGTCGCTCGGCTTCGGCTACGACTGGGACCGCGAGATCGCCACCACCGACCCCGACTACGTCCGCTGGACCCAGTGGATCTTCCTGCAGATCTACAACTCCTACTTCTGCGAGGAAGAGCAGAAGGCCAAACCCGTTTCCGAGCTCGAAGCCAAGGGCTGGAGCCGCGAGCAAATTGACGAAGTCCGCCTGGCCTACGTCGCCGACACCCCCGTCTGGTGGTCGCCCGACCTGGGCACCGTGCTCGCCAACGAAGAAGTCGAAGAGTGGAAGTCCAAAGGCCACACCGTCGAGCGCCGTCCGCTGCGCCAGTGGATGCTGCGCATCACCAAGTACGCCCAACGCCTCATCGACGAACTCGACACCCTGGACTGGCCCGACGGCATCAAGCTCTTGCAGAAGAACTGGATTGGCCGCAGCGAAGGCGCGGAAGTCGTCTTCGATGTCGAAGGCAATGACGTCACCGTCTTCACCACCAGACCCGACACCTTGTTTGGCGCCACCTACATGGTGCTCGCCCCCGAGCATCCGCTGGTCGCTCAAATTACGGCAGCCGAACAGAAGGACGCCGTCGAAGCCTATCAGAAATCCTGCGCTTCGAAGTCCGACCTCGATCGCGGCGACTTGAACAAGGATAAGTCCGGCGTCGCCACCGGTGCCCACGCCATCAACCCCGTCAACGGTGAGCAGATCCCCGTCTGGATCGCCGACTACGTCATGATGGGTTACGGCACCGGCGCCATCATGGCCGTGCCCGCCCACGACGAGCGCGACTTCGAATTCGCCACCAAGTTTGAGCTTCCGATCATCGAAGTGGTCGCACCCGCGGACGACGAAACTGTAGGGGCGGTCTATGACCGCCCATCTGACGACTCCGCAGCCCAAGAACCTTCCATGGGCGGTCACAGACCGCCCCTACAGGAAGCCTTCACCGATCACGGCATCGCCATCAATTCCGACATCTTGAACGGCCTTCCCACCCAGGAGGCCAAGGCCGCCATGATCGACTGGCTCGAGAAGGAAGGCAAAGGCCGCCGCAAGATCCAATACAAGCTGCGCGACTGGCTGTTCTCCCGCCAGCGCTACTGGGGTGAGCCCTTCCCCATCATCTGGAAGGACGGCAAGCACGAGGCCCTGCCCGAATCCGAGCTGCCCCTGCTCGCCCCGCCCCTCGACGACTACAAGCCCAGCGGCACTCCCGATCCCCTGCTCTCCAAAGCCACCGACTGGGTGAACCTGCCCGACGGCGCCACCCGCGAGACCAACACCATGCCTCAGTGGGCCGGCTCCTGCTGGTACTACTTACGCTATTGCGACCCCAACAACTCAGACCGCTTCATCTCCAAAGAAGCCGACCAGTACTGGTCCACAAAAACGAAGAACGAAGAACAAAGAACGAAGAACAGCGCGCAGCCCACCGGAATGGTCGATCTTTATGTCGGAGGCACCGAACACGCTGTGCTCCATTTGTTGTATGCGCGCTTCTGGCATAAGGTGCTCCATGACCTTGGTCATGTATCCACCCCCGAGCCCTTCCAGAAGCTCGTCAACCAAGGCCTCATCCTCGGCGAGGACGGCCAGAAGATGTCCAAGTCACGCGGCAACGTCGTCAACCCCGACGACGTCGTGAAGGAATACGGTGCCGACGCCCTGCGCCTCTACGAAATGTTCATGGGCCCGCTCGAACAGGTGAAGCCCTGGCAGATGAAAGGTGTGGAAGGCGTCTCCCGCTTCCTCGCCCGCGTCTGGCGCGTGGCGATCACCGATGAAGGTGACGTCTCGCCCAAGATCCAAGACGTGGAATGCACGGACAAGGAACTCAAGCGCGTCGTCCACGAAACCATCAAGAAGGTCGGCGAAGACATCGAGAAGCTCAGCTTCAACACCGCCATCTCCCAAATGATGATCTGCACCAACGCCTTCACCCAGGCCGAGGTCGTGCCCAAGGCCGAGTTCATCCAATTCCTCACCGTCCTCAACCCCTTCGCTCCTCATCTCACGGAGGAACTACACGAACGCTTGTCCCGGCATAGCTCCGCAGGAGCGACGCCGGACTCTCCCATGCTATCTGAAACTCCATGGCCAACTTACGATGAAGCCGCTCTGGTCCAAAGCACCGTCGAGCTCGTCGTTCAAGTCAACGGCAAGCTCCGTGCGCGACTCATGGTCGACAAAGACGCCGACGAAGAAACCGTCAAAGCCGCCGCCCTCGCCGACCCTAAGGTCAAAGAGCAAACCGACGGCAAAACCATCCGCAAAGTGATCTACATCAAAGGCAAGATCTTTAACGTGGTTGCTAATTAGCAGGTCATCGAAACTTGCC
>JAWVYP010000100.1:0-9386 GCA_033722655.1 Akkermansiaceae bacterium
ATGCTCAAGGACCAGCTCGCGATGACCACCCTTCATCTGGTTGCCCGCCCCTGGGCCGAGACCGTGGCCTGGACCGCCAACCTGCGCGCGCCGCGCATCAACCTCTTTGTCACCGGTGGCTCCACCCAAGAGGCCATCACCGGCCGCATCTTCACCGAGGACGTGCGCGAGCCGGACCGCAACCTCTTCTACGCCCAGACCACGGCTCCAAGCCTCGCCAAACCCCGCACCTCCACCATGGAAATCGAGGGCAAGGATCCCATCAAGTGGATCGAGCAATACTACGCCCAGTCCGAGCAGCGCCCCGCCAGGGCCTTCCGCCTCGAGGATGAGCACTTTGCGCTGGTTGCCGCCCAGCCCGACTGCGACCTCGAATGGCTGCAGTCGCTGGACGTCGGGGCAGTCAAGTCCATCCAGGAAAAGGAGCAGACCAAGGTGCTTGAGACCCGCAAGTTCCGCTTCCACTGCGGTTGCACCCTCGAACGCATCCTGCCGGCCCTCGGTGCTTGGAAGGACAAGCCCGAGGAACTCTTCGAGGACGCGCAGAGCATTTCCATCCAATGCCCCCGCTGCGCGGCGAGCTACGTGGTCACCCGCGACATGCTCGAATGAAGCATGGAGCACAGAGCAGGGAGCAAGGAGTTCATAGCGAAGAGCAAAGAGGGCTCAACATGGAGATCTCGGATTTCGCAACTCTCCAAGCTCCAAGCTCCAAGCTCCAAGCTTCTTTGCTTGCCGCAAGCCCCTCTGACATGGCTTCCTAGAGCCCATGGACACCTACCTCGGCCTGCTGCGTGATGTGCTCGAAAACGGCGAGCAGCGTTCGGACCGGACCGGCACCGGCACGCTCTCGGTCTTCGGCCGACAGGCCCGCTACGACCTCCGCCAGGGCTTCCCCTGCCTGACCACCAAGAAGCTCCACCTGCGCTCCATCATCCACGAATTGCTGTGGTTCCTGAAGGGCGAGACCAACATCGCCTACCTCAAGAAGAACGGGGTTTCCATCTGGGACGAATGGGCCGACCAGGACGGCGAACTCGGCCCCGTTTACGGTCGCCAGTGGCGCTCCTGGCCCACTCCGGATGGCGGTGAAGTCGACCAGATCAAGCTGCTCATCGACGGCCTCAAGGGCAACCCGCATTCGCGCCGCCACATCGTCTCCGCCTGGAACGTCGGCCAAGTCGCTGACATGGCCTTGCCCCCCTGCCACCTGCTCTTCCAATTCTACGTTCACGAGGCAGTCAACGGCGGCAAACCCGGCCTCTCCTGTCAGCTCTACCAGCGCAGCGCGGATCTGTTTCTCGGCGTCCCCTTCAACATCGCCTCCTACGCCCTGCTGACCCTGATGGTCGCTCAGGTCTGCGACTACGAGCCCCGCGACTTCGTCCACACCTTCGGCGACCTCCACCTCTACTCCAACCACCTTGAACAGGCCAAACTGCAGCTCTCCCGCGATCCGCGTCCCCTGCCCAGCATGTGGATCAATCCGGAGGTCAAGGAAATCGACGGCTTCAGCTTCGAGGACTTCAAGCTCGAGAACTACGATCCCCACCCGCACATCAAGGCGCCGGTGGCGGTTTAGGGCATCCCTCAACTTGACATTTTGTCTGATTGGGATGTCATCGTATGATGTCATCTCGACAAATAAAATCCCTCTACACCCTTCTAGCATCGCTATTGCTTCTAGGCGCGATTGCCCACATCCACGAAGGCAGGCAAGAGCCCGTCAGGGTGGGCCACTCTGATGATTCTAATAAGGCCACCGAATCCCATACCTGCGGTCCGGCCTGCAGCCACCCTTCATCACCCGAGTCCAGGCCTTCCTTGGAACCTGCGCTCCTGAATGAAGCCCGCAACACGGCAGACGCATTTATCACCTGGCTCAATCAGAACCGACAGGCCCTCGAAAATGGAAATCAGAAGTTGATCGGCGAAGGCATCCGTCTCGCAGAAAAGCGCCGCAGTGCCATGGCGCGACTCATCGAGCACGACCCGGACCTCGCCCTGAAACAGGCCCTGGGCTACGCCGAATATGCATCCTTGCCACCTGCCATCCAGGCACAGGTGGAGCAGCCTTTCTCGCGCACCGGACTGCTTGATGTCCAGATTGCCTGTGGTGATGGCCATAGTTTCATGAACCACATTTTGGAGGATGACCAAGGAGGCCGGATCGATTTATCCATGCCAGAAGAGCACCGCACCCATCTCTCCAAGCGCAATCTGCCCGTTCAAGGCATCCAGTTGGATGGTCGCGGCGTGGTCCGCGGCAAGGCCTTCCAGCTTCTTGAACATGCTGATGCAACATTTGTTTCCTCCCGCTGGCCGTCGGGACAGGCCGACCCGCGTCGCGATTTCATGACCGGCAAGATCATCGAAGGTCCGGGAGTCACCGCGATTGCCGGCGGCTTGGTGTTTCATTTCCAAGGCCCCGAATCCGTCGATCGAATCAACCAACTCATGGCTGAAGGGGATTCCCTCCCCGGCCTCGATGTGGGCAGCAACTGGCTCATGCTGGCTGCCGCCGACGGCGATCTGGAACAATTTCCGCAAACACAGTATTCCGAAGAAACCGTCGAGGCCTCATACGCCACCACCACCGGCCCCAAGACCGCACTGGTCATCCTCATCGATTTCTCGGACGCCACGGGCCAGCCTTACGATCCAAGCAGCTACGAACAAAGCATTGACGTGGAAGTGAGCAATGGCCTTGCCAGCTACTCCTTCAATCAGACCTCCATGGATGCAACGGTCACCACCACGACCTACCTGATGCCAAACGCTTCCACCTATTACGTCGGAGACACCTCGACCTCCGATGACGACAAATCCGGAGAACTCCACACGCATGCTGTCGCAGCCTATGAGGCGGCTGGCAATCCCGATCCATTTTCCAATTACGACACGGTTTGTGTCGCCATGACCGAGGTCGGATTCACCTGGGCGGGTCTCGCCTCGGTAGGCGGCCAGAAGATGTGGCTGGATACCAGCAACACCGAGGTCATCCTCCATGAATTCGGACACAACTATGGCCTCGTGCATGCCCAATATTGGATATTTGACGCCAGCGATGCCAACTCGACCGATCCGGTCGACCCTTCGGGTGCCACCGAGCGCTACGGAGACACCTTCGATATCATGGGCAACGGCAACTTGATCGACGGCCATTTCGGTCCCGGCCCCAAGGCCTTCCTGGGTTGGATCCCATCCTCGGACTGGCAGGACCTGACCGGATCTGGTGACAACGGCACCTACCGAGTCTACCGCTTCGACCATGAGAGCTCCACCGGCAGCCGTGGCCTGCGTGTGGCCAAGAGCGCGACCAGCGACTATTATTGGGTGGGCTACCGTCGGGATTACTCTGAAATCGACGACTTCGCCAAAGGCATCTACCTGACCTGGGATCAGGCTGGCAGCGGCCGCAACCAAAGTTGGCTGATCGACACCACCCCGGGCTCCGCGGATGGAAAAACGGATGCACCAATCACCCTCGGACGCACCTACACCGACTCCGCTTCCAACGTTCACATTACCCCGGTGGCCGTCGGTGGCAGCTCCCCCAATGAATACATCGATGTGACCGTCAATTTCGGGTCCTTTCCCGGCAATAACTCGCCAACAGGCAGCCTGATCGGAGACACCAGCGTGAATGCCCGCGAAACCATTCTGTTCACAGTCGATGCCACCGATGCCGACGGTGATACACTTGCCTACGATTGGAACATGGGAGACGGCGTAGTGAAACCCAACTCATCCTCGATTGCCCATAGCTGGATTAAAGGCGGTTCTTATGACATCGAATGCACTGTCAGCGACATGAAGGGAGGCACGGTGACCTTACAGGCGACGATCACGGTGACCGATCCAATGAACACTTGGACTGCGAGAACCTCGGGAACCACCCGCAACCTCTTCTCGATCGCCTCCAATTCCACTCATGTGATTGTAGCAGGCGAACGCGAGGTGTTGAGATCCAGCAACGGAAGCACATGGACAAGCGTGAAACCAAGCTCAGGTTTCACCAACGTCTTTTTCTATGACATGTGTTACACGGGAACTGAATTCATCGCCTGTGGCATGGATCACTCTGGAACCGGATGGGAAGGCGAGATTTGGTCCTCCGCGGATGGCTCCAGTTGGTCCCGGGTGTATGAGACCAATGTCAATGACACCGCGTTTTATGGCATTGCCTGCAACGGGGGGGTTATTGTTGCAGTCGGAAATAACGGCACAATTGCTCGCCGCAGCTCCGGGGGAACATGGTCCAGCCCTACGATTGGCGTTGCCTCCACCGACATCTTACAGGATGTCGCGTATGGTGATGGTGTGTTTGCCTTGGTAGGCCACAACAACGACGGCAGCATTCCATCCTACAATGGAAATGCGGAAATATGGACTTCCAGCGATGGACTCTCATGGACCGACCGCTCCGCAGGATTCAGTTTGGACTCATGGAAAGACTTTCGTGAAATCTATTATACAGGCAACCAGTTTGTCGCGAGCGGTTGGTATGGGCGTGCCAGCTACTCCACTGATGGAGCCCAAACTTGGCAAACCAACCAGACGGGGGACACTTACAATCTGGAAGCCTTCGCAGCAGGTAACGGAGTGGTCTATGCGGTAGGCATCAACAAGAATGATAGCAATGCAGACGTCGACCTAGTATCAAGTGACGGTCAAACATGGACCGTCATCTCCCCCGGAGCACTCACGAATCGCAACGGACTTGGATTCTTCGCCGATACCTTCATCTCGGTCGGTGATAGCGGCACCATCCGCCAGAGCGGCGTGATCAGCTCCACCGATTCCTACTCCGATTTTGCCACCACCCACTTTCCCGGAGGTGGCAACGACGCACTCTCTAGCTCCAATCCGGACGGAGACTGGGCAAGCAACTTCGTGGAATATGCTTTGGGCACCGATCCTGCTGACCCGAGTTCCGCACCAAGCCGTCCCATCTTCTCATTCGATAGTTCCAATCCGGTGATCGAACTCTCGCGCACGTCCAAACAATCGGGAGTCGCATATTCGGCATGGTGGTCGACCGATCTCGTCAACTGGACCCGACAAGGCCTGACCATTGATGTCGACAATGACACCCTGTTGCGCGTGATCGCGGATGGTGTGGACACCTCGGGCGGCAAAGGGTTCTTGAGGATCCGCTTTGACCAATAAGGGGAGTCAAGCTCCTATCTCCCCTCCGCCAGACGATCGGCGAGCATTTCGGGGAGGCCGGCTTCGATGATCTTCTTTTGGGCGGTCTCGATGTCGTATTCGAGACGGCGGAAGGTCACCAGCTGGTTGTCGGTGTCAAAGAGCACGTAGCTCGCACGCCAGTCGCCGTCGCGGGGTTGGCCGACCGAACCGATGTTGATGAAGTACTTGCAGCCTTCCTCGATGACCACCTGGTCGGCGGCGACTTCCTGCACCCGCTCGGCCTTGACGTAGACGCGCGGCACGTGGGTGTGGCCATGGAAGCCGATCTGGGTGAACTGGTAGGAGAAGTTGGCCATCGCATCGAAGCGGTTGGTCACATAATTCCAGTTGGAAGGCTGGTCGAGCGTGCTGTGGACCACGGTGAAGTCCGCGACCTGACGCACCATGCGCAGGCGGCGCAGCCAGTCGCGCTGTTCATCGGTGAGTTGCTGGCGGGTCCACTCCAGAGCGGCAGCAGCCACCGGGTTCATGGTCTCGAGCGAATGGGTGCCGGAAGCATCTTCGTCGTGGTTGCCCTTGACGGTGGGGCAACCCATCTCGCGCACCTTCTCCAGACAGGCCACCGGATCAGCATTGTAGCCGACCACATCACCCAGACAGACGTAGTCGGTAGCCTGCTGCTCCACGGCATCCTGGAGCACGGTTTCGAGTGCTTCGAGGTTGGCGTGGATGTCACCGAAAAGGGCGATGCGCATGCGGGAAAGGAACGGGGGTTGAGGGCGAATGTTTGGCCTTGGAAGCAGGGCTGTCCAGACCAAACCTCAGCGGGTTTCAAACCAGTCCTCAACCTCGGAAGGAGCGTCCGGTTCCTGCTTGAGGACACTCTCCGAATCGGGAATTCCCAGTCGGCTCTCCAGCAGCACCAGCCCCTCTGCCACCCCGTCCACGGGGTAGCCCCGCCCGTTGCGCAGCCAATGCAATTTGAGTGCCCGGTAGGCCCGCTCGGCATCGCCGAAGATTTCCAGGGCGAGTGCCTCGGCATCGAGCTGCGGATTGGCCTGGTTCTCGAGCACGTAAAGCAGCACCAGCAGGGTGGGCGTGTGATGCCGCGCATCCGCCGCATAGAGCCTTCGGCCCAGCTCCAGCGCTTGGGGCTCGTAACCCGGCACCTGGGCGAGGGTGTAGAAGCTGAAGCGCTTCATGCGCAGGGGATTGCGTCCGCCCAGGCTGGCGGAGCGGGCGAAGGCCGCTGAAGACTCCAGCAGGGTCTGGTCGCGATCCTCGAAGGCCGGCAGCTTGTTGGGATCGCGCAGCAGTGAAGCCAGGTTGGCATGCAGCTTTCCGTCCTGCGGATTGTTGCGGATGCCGCGCTCGAGGAAATCCCGCCCATCGTGAATGGCGGCACGCCACAGCTCGCGGCGGCGGCTGGCATGCAAGTCGGAGTGGTAGAGGTAGTAGGAGGCGGCGTTGTAGGCCATGTGCCAGGCTCCCGTTTCCCAGTAGTAGCGGGTATGGGGTGCCAAATCGGCGATCACCTCGTAGGAGCTCTTCAGATCCAGCCAGCGCTGCTGCTCGAAACAGACGTGAGCGTGGAGATTGACGAAGGTCGCGACCAGGGTCCGCATGCCGCCCAGCGACACCAACCAGAAAGTCTGGCCGATCCTGTCGCGGGTATCGACCTCCATCTGGCGGGGAATGAGGCGCGCTTGCCGGCACTCGATGAGCAATTGCCGCTCGAAGGGCATGCGCATGGCGCCGAAGGCCAACAAGACCAGCGGCAGCATCCACAGCTTGCGGCTTTTCTTCATGATTCAGACTTCCTTGTCGGCAAAGACCCACCAGGCGAGCAGGGTGTAGACCAGCACGTGGTAGCAGGCGACGACGACCAGCTTGGCAAACAGCCAAAAGCTCAATGGCACACTCTGGGCCAGGCTGTCGGTGACATTGAACAATTGGAAATTGGGAATGATCAGACCGAAGACCAGAGCCACATACTGGCTGAATGCGGTCTGGCCCGCCTCCCCGCCCTGCAGGTAGAAGTCGATGGCGAAGGACTGGACGTGGCCAGTCACATAGAAAAACAGGCCCACCACCACCGAGAACAGCGTGCTGCTTGAGAAGGTGGAACAGAGCAGCACCAGTGAAGCGGTGACCGCGGCCTTGAGAAAGATGGCCAGCACCGCGGCCTGCAGCTCCCAGTTCGCGCCCATGGCCAAGGTGTCCTCGCGCATCGAATCAATGGCCTCCTGGGGCCAGCCGCGCGCCATCGCCCATTGCTCCTGGGCTTCCAGGATCATGCCCGTGCGCACGTGAATTACCCCGACCATCAGCAGATCCATCACGGCCAGCGACACGAACACCAGGAGCAGCACTCCCAGCAGTCGGCCGACCAGGTAATCGATGCGCGGCACGGGCTTGGCGAGGATGGTGTAGAGCGTGCGGTCCTCGATGTCGCGCGGCAGCAGCAGGGCGGTCGCCACCACCGAGATCACCAGCGCGAAGAGCGTCATGGAACCCAGCGACACGCTCTTGATGTTGCCGAGTATCGCCAGCCCCGCGGATTCCGGACCCAGGTGCTGGGGAAGGTTGAAGAAGTTGCTGCAGATGACGATCACCGCAAATACCCAGAGGAAATAATTCACCTTCATCCGCACCAACTGGGTGAAGGCGTGCAGCGAGAGGGTCAGGATGCGACCGGCGTGGGAACCTCGGGTGGGCTTGCGGGTGGAATCTGCCATGGCTCAGTCGCGTTGGATCTCCTTGAGGAAGAGCCGCTCCAGGGTCGTGCGCGGCTTGCCGGTCTGCACCAGCTCCGCCTTTTCGTTCTCGGCCACCATGGCCTCGATGCGGGCGATGAGATCGGGATCGGCATCGCGGATGAGCACCTCGGTCTGGTCCTCGATGGCGATGAGGTCCTCGAGCTTGCCCTCGCGGATCAGCTTGCCGCGAAAGATGATGCCGACCTGGTCGCAGACCTCCTGCACCTGCTCGAGCAGGTGCGAGCAGAGGAAGACGGTGATGCCTTGGTCGCGCAGCTTGAAGATGAGGTCGCGGATCTGGCGCGAGCCCACCGGGTCGACCCCGGCAGTGGGTTCGTCGAGGATCAAGAGGCGCGGCTGCTGGATCATTGCCTGGGCCAGGCCGATGCGCTGCAACATGCCCTTGGAATAGCCTCCGATGCGGCGCTCACTGGCATCCTCCAAATCGACCAGCTCGAGCAATTCCTCGATGCGCTCGGCCAAGGCCGATCCGCCCAGGCCGCAGAGCTTGCCGTAGAAGCGCAGCGTTTCCGCCCCGGTGAGGTGCTTGTAGAAATAGGGATTCTCGGGCAGAAAACCGACGTCCTGGCGCGAGTCCACCTTGAGGGAGTCCTTGCCGAAGATGCGGCAGCTGCCCGAAGTCGGGGCGAGAAGGCCCAGCAGCGCCTTCATCGTCGTCGACTTGCCCGATCCGTTCGGTCCGATCAGGCCGTAGACCTCGCCGGGCAGGATGCGCAGCGAAACCTGGTCCACGGCACGCAGCCACTCGCCACGCATGGTGGTCTTGAAGTCCTTCACCAGGTCGGTGATCTCTACGGCTGGGGTCGTGTCTCCCATGGGATGGCGTCCACGATGAACCGCGACGCGGAATCAGGCAACGGACAATTTGAGTCTGGCGGCAGGCTCAATCGCCGGACTTGGCCGACTTGCTTTCCTTCTTCTCCGGTTTGGACCCGGACTTGGACTCCGACTTGGACCCGGACTTGGACTCGCTCTTGGCGCTGTCGGCCTTGGCTCCCTCCTTGTAGGAGGAGGAGCGGTAGTCGGTCTCGTAGAAGCCCGAGCCCTTGAAGATGATGCCGCCCCCGGTGCCGAGCAGGCGCTTGACCGGCCCCTCGCAGCCCTCCTGCGGGCAGTCGGTGAGCTTGGGATCATTCATGCTCTGGAAGACCTCGAAGCGGTGGCCACAGGTCTGACATTCGTAATCGTAGTTGGGCATGGAAGGGGGTTCTGGGTGAGTTGAAGCGTGCAGGGAAATAGCACGTTTTTAGGGCGGGGCAAGTCTGGAGAGGAGCGGCTGAGGCCCATTGAGGAGCTCATGGCCTGTGATGGGGACACGCAACTTTGGCTGCGCCAAAGAATTGCATGTCCCCGAGCGGACGAACGCTGCCAGGCTCGCAAATCCAGCTGCTGACTCGCCTCCTTTTCACGTGCCACCCACTTGAGAATTTGCTCTACTGACCCCATGCCACC